>NZ_JAMYQZ010000117.1:0-15786 GCF_040321145.1 Mesorhizobium sp. M0514 | reverse complement strand
TCGTACTCGACATTGACGACACCTTCGACGCTGTGCACGGAGGCCAACAGCTTCGCCTGTTCAATGCCCACCATGACGAGTACGGCTTCCAGCCGATCGTCGTGTTCGATGGTGCGGGACGGTTCGTCAGCGCGATCCTGCGACCGGCCAAGCGGCCGAGTGGGGCTGAGATCCGCCCCCACCTGCGCCGTCTGGTGCGGGCGATCCAGATCAACTGGCCGAACATTCGAATCCTGCTCCGCGGCGATAGCCCTTATTGCAACCCGCAGGTCATCGACTGGTGCCGCGCCAACGACGTCGACTTCATCTTTGGCCTCGCGCCCACCACGACCCTGCACAAACATGTCGCGGATCTGGAGGCCAGCACGACCGCGCGCTTCGAAGCGTCGGCCAAGACAGGCAAGGTCCGCAGGTTCAAGAAGTTCGTTGACGGCGCCGCTAGTTGGAGCCGCGTCGAGCGCATCATCGCGCGGGTCGAGGTCGGCGCCCACGGTGGCGATATCCGCTTCGTCCCCCGCCTGCCATCACGCCGGAGCAATCCCGGCGCCTGACGAGGCGCGTGGAAAAGCACCGCAACGGCGACCACAGCGTCGCTTCAGGCCGTCAAAAGCTTATCGCCGTGCATCAAGGCGGCTAGATGGCAACGAGGCTTATGCCGCCCGAGCATCGCAGCTAAGTATGCATGAGGGGTCGTCCCTTCAAAATACTTGATACATTTGCGCTTGCGTAGCTCCTTGCATACGCTCGATGCCAGGAGGAGACCTCTGTTCTAAACGCTCGCATCGATGCAACGCCGTTGACACCATCATCGCGGCGACCCCTTTGCCGCGGCCGCCGCAGCCCTTTTCGAGCATGACGATCATGCCGGCGCCATCGCAGTGATGCACTTGCAAATTCAGAGATGCACTCTGGCCAAATGCTAGGTGCCCAGCATATGTCCGGCATCCCGCAACGCCGCTACGAAGAGACGGGCATTGCCGTTGGCATCCATCTTGGCCTGCATCGACAGGGGCATCCTGTGCCAGCTCTCCAATGCCGCAATGTAATGTGAGAACATACCGTTAACGATGCAATAGTGGGTAACTAGGCCGTGTCCGTCTAACGCCAGCACGCCGAATTGGCCGCCGTGATATCGGATGGCTGCGACCCGCTGGACCTGCGCGTCACCGTCGATCCGCACGTTGAAAAGCAGGCTGCCGCGGCTCCTGGTGGCTATCTCGGCGGCTTTTTCAGCGAAGCTCAACGAGAGCGAGCGGACGCTTTCGACTGCCATCTGTAAAACCATCAAGTTCAGTTCATCCACTGCCATAAGGTACCTGTGCCCAAGACATGGGTGATTGCAATCGACCACACCGCTTGTTCACAGATGTCGGCTCACGACCGGTTATTCAGGGTTCGCCGGTTATCCGTTGAGGGCGTGCTCATCAAAATGATCCTGACGTGGAATGCGCTGCATCTACGAAGCGCGAGGAGCAGGCCAGCCAAAGCTGTCGCGACAATTGATCTCATAATCCACCCCGATATCTGGATTTCGGCATCGCTGAACATCCCTGGTAAGTGAGCTGTTTGCGGCAAGCCCATCTCGGCTTTGTACTCCGAAACCGTTGCAATGGCGTCGCTCGGCGCTCGGGACCGACAGGCTCTGCTCGTCGAGAACTTTGTCCCCGAGAAGCGTTCGACTTTGAGCATTCCGCTGAAGGGTGACGTCTCGCCAGTCAGTGTCCTTGCAGCTCACCGCGATGGCTTTTTGCGCATCGCACGCAAGCGCACGAATTGGTCTCCGTTCACTTCACAAAATGGTTTTCCTGAAGTACTGGAGCGCAGAGAAATCTCCGGTCGCAGCCTACCCGGTTAAAACAAGGACCCAACGATGAAGACTCTCGTCGTCTGCTCCGGCGGATTGGATTCCGTTACTCTTGCCCACAAGGTGGCAGCGGAGCACCAGCTGACCGGCCTGCTATCGTTCGATTACGGCCAACGGCATAGGAAGGAATTGGGCTTCGCCACCCTTTGCGCGGAGCGCCTGAGTGTCCCGCAGCGAATCATCGATATCCACGAGATCGGCGGCGACCTTTCCGGCTCCGCGCTGACCGACAATGTGGACGTGCCCGACGGGCACTATGCGGAAGACACGATGAAGATAACGGTGGTGCCCAACCGGAACGCCATCATGTTGGCCATTGCCTTCGGCCTCGCCGCAGCGCAAGACGCTGACGCAGTGGCGACGGCCGTGCATGGTGGGGATCACGTTGTCTATCCCGATTGCCGTCCGGCCTTCATCGACGCTTTCCAGATGATGCAGGACCACGCGCTCGACGGCTACGCGCAGATTCGCCTTTATGCACCCTATGTGAACCTGACGAAGGCGGACATTGTTATGGATGGAGCCACATACGGCACGCCGTTTGCGCAGACCTGGTCCTGTTACAAGGGCGCCGAGCGTCATTGCGGGAGGTGCGGGACCTGCGTCGAGCGGCGTGAGGCGTTTCACATCGCTGGGCACCCGGACCCAACCGAGTATGAGGACTCCGACTTCTGGCTCGGAGCGCTGCGAAGGACCACCGCGTAATGTTCCGCATCACCAAGGAATTCCACTTCTCAGCCTCGCATCAGCTCACCTCATTGCCACCCGATCACCAATGCGCGCGCCTGCACGGACATAACTACATCGTCGAAGTGGAGCTTTCAGCGGATGGACTGGACGATCACGGCTTCGTGCGCGACTACCACGACTTGGCGCCATTCAAACGCTACATCGACGAGAGCTTCGACCACCGGCATCTCAACGACGTGCTGGGACACGAGCAAGTCACGGCGGAATATCTGGCCAGACATTTCTACGACTGGTGCAAGGCACGCCTGAGCGAAACCGCGGCCGTGCGGGTGAGCGAAACGCCGAAAACCTGGGCGGAATACCGGCCATGACGAATACTCATCCCGCAATCCGCGTTAGCGAGATTTTCGGGCCGACGATCCAGGGCGAGGGCGTGCTCATAGGTTTGCCGACGATCTTCGTCAGAACCGGCGGGTGTGACTATCGCTGTTCCTGGTGCGACAGCCTCCATGCTGTGGACAATCAATTCCGGCATGAATGGGAGATGATGTCCGTTGGGGCGGTGTGGAAAAATGTGCTTGCCCTTTCCGGTGGCCGCCCGGTGATGGTGTCGCTATCAGGCGGCAATCCGGCCATCCAGCCGCTCGGCGCGCTCATCGACCGGGGCCATGGTGACGGTTACCGTTTTGCGCTGGAAACCCAAGGGTCGCTTGCCAGGCACTGGTTTGCGCAGCTTGACGTGCTGATCCTCAGCCCAAAGCCGCCGTCAAGCCGAATGACGACAGATTGGGCCGCTGTCGAGGCGTGCCTCCAGGCGGCACAAGGCAAGCCCCAAGTCGTGCTCAAGCTCATTGTTTTCGACGAAAGGGACTACACCTACGCGAAAGACGCCGCTGCGCAATTTCCGCAACTTCCGATCTATCTGCAGCCCGGCAATCACACGCCGCCACACCCCACAAATGATGACGCGCCTGTCGACCTTGACGGAATATTGAAGCGCATGGAGTGGCTGGTTGACAGCGTGACCCGCGACAGATGGTTCGAGGCCCGCGTGCTGCCGCAGCTGCACGTTGTGCTCTGGGGTAACAAGAGAGCCGTCTAGCCCAGGCCCTTTCCACTGGAACTGCGCCGGCAGAATTCGGGTGAACGGGTGGTTCAGGTCGAAGGGAGCTGTCGCCGACAACCATGATTCCGACAGGCAGGGCTCGAGCGGACGATATCGTCGCTGCGCCAAGACGCGTCTGGTCCGCTCAGAATCTTGTCTCGATAGACGGTCGCCGATCAACAAACGTACCGCGGTCCATGATCGACTGAGAGGCATGACCGTTCCTCTGAGTGCTCAGACTGCCGCCGAGTGCCTGGCCGTTCCAGCTTCGAAATATTTGTCGAACCTGGCCGCGATGCTTCGGACGAAAGGGCGACTTTCAGCCGGCACAACGAATCTGTCGCCATCAAGTTCAAGCAATCGAACCGGATCGTGGAGGGCCATGCAACTTGACTGAAGGAGGAGCCTCTGGCCGGCCTCGCCGAAGCGTTCCACCAGATCGATGGCCGAGAAGGCGAAGTCGCACATCAAACGTTCGATGATCCAGCCGCGAACGCGGTCGTCGTTGGAAAGTGCGATACCCCGAACAGCGGCCAGCCCGCCGTCATCAACCATGCGTCTATATTCGCTAGTTGAAGGCATGTTCTGCGCATAGCCTTGCCGAAACTGGCTAATGGATGACGGGCCGAGCCCGATCAAGATTTCGCAGCAATCGTCCGTGTAGCCCTGAAAGTTCCGGTGCAAAGTCCCGGTGTGTGCCGCAATCGCCAGCGCATCGCCTGGTTTGGCGAAATGGTCGAGCCCGATTGCCTCGTATCCATTGTCTACAATCGCCTGTGCAGCCAGTTGCGACTGGGCAAAGCGCTCCGCGGGACCCGGCAACCAGGCCTCGTCGATCATCGTCTGATGTTTCTTGAACCACGGTACATGCGCGTAGCCAAACAGTGCGATCCGATCCGGTTCCAGGGTCAGTGCCTGCGTGACCGTAGAAGCGACGCTTTCCCTGGTCTGGTGCGGCAGACCATAGAGCAGGTCCAGATTGACGGATTCGACGCCGCGCGAACGAACGCCGTCGACGACCGTCTTGGTCTGCAGGAAGCTCTGCTCGCGGTTGATCGCCTTTTGCACCTTCGGATCGAAATCCTGAACGCCGAGGCTCGCACGGGTCATGCCGATTTCGGCAAGCGCATCGAGGCGGGCATCGTCCATATCGTTGGGTTCGATTTCAACGCTGATCGTGGCGCCGGGAAGAAAGCCGAAGCTGTTGCGCAGGGCGGTTCCCAGCGCCACCATATCTTCGGGCTTGAGCATGGTCGGCGAACCACCGCCGAAATGGACGGCACGCACACGACCTTTGCCTCCAACAAGACCGGCGACGGTAGCGATCTCGGCATGCAGTGAGCGGAGATAGATCGTCACCGGTTCGTAATGGCGTGTCTGCTTGGTATGGCAGGCACAAAACCAGCAAAGCTTGTCGCAGTATGGGATGTGCAGATAGAGCGAGATTTCGTCGCCCTCATCGAGCCGCTGTAGCCAGCCACGACAAACGGTAGCGTCAACGCTTGCATTGAAATGCGGCGCGGTCGGGTAGCTCGTGTAGCGCGGGACGTTCTCGCCAAATCTGGCAACTAGCTTTTGTCGCATGTCGTGGTCCACCGTGTTTGCCTCGCCCGAACTGTGGATGCTTGGATGAGCCTAAGCCCTGATTTCGATCAACCTTCAGCACGGACAAACTGCCGCAAGGATTTTTCTACCGTGGATGCTATCCTGCCCGCACGGAGCGGTAGAGCGATCGAATGACATTACGGCAGGATATTCACAGTTCCGGCATCCCCGTTCTTTGCCTGTCTTGCGAGGCACGGCGCCGCGGTGTCTGTGGCGCGCTAGAGCCAGACCATTTGGCTCAGCTCGCCAAGACGTCGTCGCGGCACAATATCGAGCCGGGGGTCGAACTGATCGGCGACGCCGAGGCGGTCGACTGTTATTCGAACGTGCTTTCAGGCGTGGTGAAGCTCACGAAGAGCCTGTCAGATGGACGCCAACAGATTGTCGGCCTGCAGTTCGCCCCGGATTTTCTGGGTCGGCCCTTCAAGATGAAAAGTGCGATTAATGCGGAAGCGGCAACAGCTGTCTCGCTATGCTCGTTTCCCAGAGCGGCCATCGAACGGATGATGAAGCAGTCACCCGAATTTGTGCATCGCCTGCTCAAGCAGGCGCTGAACGAACTTGACGAGGCACGCGAATGGATGGTGACTCTGGGGCGCAAGACCGCACCAGAGAAGGTGGCGAGCTTTCTCCTCATGATTGCCCGGAACATCGACTCCAATGTTGACCCGACGGCTAGCTCGACGTGCTTCGAGCTGCCGATGACGCGTGCCGACATTTCTGATTTCCTTGGAATCACAAACGAGACCGTGAGCCGTCAGCTGACCAGCCTGAGAATGGACGGCGTGATTCGGATCGAGAACAACCGCCGCGTCACCGTGGACAGCATGAGCCGGCTGGAACGGCGCTGCGGCGGCCGAGGCGCTACAGCCGTTTGAATGACGCAGAAGCTGCATGGCCCCCGTCACTTACTTCATTCGGGGCAGGGCATGCTCGCGTTGGGCTCAGAAGAAGTCGCGTAGCGACAGCCCGTTCTCCATCCGATCGTATGCGCCAGTTGCCTTTCGGCTCGTCGGCGAAGCATCCACACTTGGCCGAAGTCAATACGCCTCATCCGCAGGGGAAAATCGCCGTCTCCCCAAGCCATGAATGTCACGACGGCAGCGTAACGCTGGCGCTGGCTGTTCCAAGGCATTGAACGCGGGGTTCGGTAAGGCGTCGACCTGCTTTCCAGCGTCGCAGAAGGTGCGCTCCCCCACACGCCCGCGGTCGCCTCCGCACCCGGGGCCCGACCGGGGACGCCAGGCCCCATCCATAAACGGGCGGCCGGTGGTGCGCTTCCACATTCGATCGTCGCAGTCTGATCGCACCGAACTCGATGCTGCTCGAGCAAAATGGTGCGGCTCTGACATGGATCAGGGCGAGCAGGCGACGGCTGCGCAATAAGGCACCGCGGTTTGGCATCCGCCGGAATTGGAAATCGGGGCTTGCGATGAAATTCGGCAAAGAAATCGTGCTTCTAAGCCTGTTCGCATTCGCGGCTTTGGTGGCGGCTGGCGCTGGGGTGGATGAACCCTTTCGCCAGCATATGTGGGTCTTGTTCTTCGCCTTGGCTGGCTTCACTGCGATCCTACTGCGTAACACTGAGTTCAAGCCTGCCGCTCCGATCGACCCGTCCGCTTACATGGACGGGCCAATCCGCTACGGCGCCATCGCTACCATGTTCTGGGGTGTGGTTGGCATGGTGGTCGGGGTGGTCATCGCGCTGCAGCTTGCCTATCCCGATCTCAACATCCAGCCCTGGTTCAACTTCGGCCGCTTGCGGCCTCTGCACACCTCGGGCGTCGTCTTCGCCTTCGGCGGCAATGCGTTGCTTTGCACGTCTCTCTATGTCGTCCAACGCACATGCCGCGCTCGGCTGTTCGGTGGCGATCTCGCCTGGTTCGTGTTCTGGGGCTACCAGCTCTTCATCGTCATGGCCGCGACAGGTTATCTGCTCGGCATCACCGAGAGCCGCGAATATGCGGAACCCGAATGGTATGTCGACATCTGGCTGACCATCGTCTGGGTCGGCTACCTGATCCTGTTTCTGGGCACCATCCTGAAGCGCAAGGAACCGCACATCTACGTCGCCAACTGGTTCTATCTTTCCTTCATCGTGACCATCGCGATGCTGCATGTGATCAACAACCTGCCGATGCCGGCCTCCTTTCTCGGCTCCAAGAGCTATTCCGCATTTTCCGGAGTCCAGGACGCCCTGACGCAGTGGTGGTACGGCCACAATGCCGTCGGGTTCTTCCTCACCGCCGGCTTCCTCGGCATGATGTACTATTTCGTGCCCAAGCAGGCCAACCGGCCAGTCTATTCCTACCGCCTGTCGATCGTCCATTTCTGGGCAATCATCTTCCTCTACATCTGGGCCGGGCCGCATCACCTGCACTACACCGCCCTGCCCGATTGGGCGCAGACGCTTGGCATGGTGTTCTCGATCATGCTGTGGATGCCGTCATGGGGCGGCATGATCAACGGCCTGATGACGCTGTCGGGCGCCTGGGACAAGCTGCGCACCGATCCCATCATCCGCATGATGGTGATGGCCATCGCCTTCTACGGCATGTCGACCTTCGAAGGCCCGATGATGTCGATCAAGACGGTCAATTCTCTGTCGCATTATACCGACTGGACCATTGGCCACGTTCACTCCGGCGCGCTCGGCTGGGTCGGCATGATCTCGTTTGGCGCAATCTACTTCATGGTGCCGAGACTCTGGAACCGTGAACGCCTCTATTCGCTCAGGCTCGTCACCTGGCATTTCTGGCTGGCGACGCTCGGCATCGTCGTCTACGCCGCGGTGATGTGGGTGTCCGGCGTCATGCAGGGCCTGATGTGGCGCGAATACGACGAGCAGGGCTTCCTGGTCTACTCCTTCGCCGAAACCGTGGCCGCTATGCACCCTTATTACATCATGCGCGCCATCGGTGGGGCCATGTACCTCTCCGGCACCCTGATCATGGCCTGGAACATCGCCATGACCATCCTCGGCTACCGGCGCGCGCAGGATCCGATGCCGCGCTCCACCCCCGCCCTCCAGCTTGCGCGATGATGAGACAGAAAATGAGGTTGATGAACAGACACGCGGTCATCGAGAAGAACGCTACACTTCTCCTCCTCGGGTCGCTGCTGGTCGTGACAATCGGCGGCATCGTCGAGATCGCGCCGCTCTTCTATCTCGATAATACGATCGAGAAGGTGGAAGGCATGCGCCCCTACTCGCCGCTCGAACTTGCCGGGCGAAACATCTATGTCCGCGAGGGCTGCTACCTCTGCCACAGCCAGATGATCAGGCCGTTCCGTGACGAGGTCGAGCGCTACGGCCACTACAGCCTGGCGGCCGAGTCGATATACGACCACCCCTTCCAGTGGGGATCGAAGCGCACCGGACCGGATCTCGCCCGCGTTGGCGACCGGTATTCCAACCTGTGGCACGTGGATCACCTGACAGATCCACGGTCCGTGGTGCCGGAATCGATCATGCCGAGCTATGCCTTCCTGAAGGACAAGCCGATCGCGGTGAAGGACTTCTCGACGCATCTGGTCGCCAACAGGCGCGTCGGCGTCCCTTACTCCGACGACATGATCGCCAACGCCAATGCCGATTTGATGGCGCAGGCTGATCCCAACGCCGACACATCCGGCCTCGAGGCCCGCTACCCCAAGGCCAAGATCGGCGACTTCGACGGCAACCCGCAGCAAGTCACCGAAATGGACGCGCTGGTTTCTTATCTCCAGATGCTGGGCACGCTGGTCGATTTCAAGAACTACGATGAGACCGCCGGCTACCGCTGAGGACAATGGCCATGACGTACAATTTCATGCGGGAGTTTGCCGACAGCTGGGGCCTACTTGCCATGGCTCTTTTCTTCATCGGATCTGTTGCCTTTGCAGTTCGTCCCGGAAGCCGCAGGCAAGCCGGCGAAGCAGCTCAAATTCCTCTGAAGGAGGACTGATCATGAGCAGCGATCACATCGACGAGGTTTCCGGCATCTCAACCACCGGTCATGAGTGGGACGGCATCCGGGAGCTCAACAACCCGCTTCCGCGCTGGTGGATCTGGACGTTCTACATCACCATAGTCTGGGCGATCGGGTACACGATCGCCTATCCGGCATGGCCTCTGCTGCACACGGCAACCAAGGGTGTGCTCGGCTATTCCAGCCGCAGCGATGTCGGGAACGAGTTGTCCGCGGCTGAAGCAGCCAAGGGCAAATATGTCGCCGCGATAGAAGCGAAAAGTGTTTCGGAGATCGCGGCGGACGACACGCTGCGCGAACTCGCCGTCGCCGCCGGCGGTGCCGCGTTCAAGCTCAATTGCGTGCAGTGCCATGGTTCCGGCGCCCAGGGCTCCAAGGGCTTCCCCAACCTCAACGACGACGACTGGCTGTGGGGCGGCAAGGCGGACCAGATCCAGCAGACGATCACCCATGGCATTCGCTTCGCCTCCGATCCGGATACGCGCCTGTCGGAAATGCCCGCCTTTGCCGACATCATCACCGCCGACCAGATCAAACAGGTCAGCGCCTACGTCGCCAGTCTGTCGGGGGCCGTCGTCAATCAAGCATTGGTCGCGCCGGGCGCAAAGGTCTTTGCCGAAAACTGCGTGGCCTGTCATGGCGACAATGCAAAAGGCAACAAGGAACTCGGCGCTCCAGATCTGACCGACGCCATCTGGCTGTACGGGTCAGGCGAAGCGGCCATCGCCGCCCAGGTAACCGCACCGAAACACGGCGTGATGCCGGCTTGGGGCGCGCGCCTCGGCGAGATCAAGGTCAAGGAACTGGCGGTCTACATCCATTCGCTTGGCGGCGGAGAATAGGAAAGCAGCCTATTCTCGTCCTCCCCCTCCCGCCAAGCGACGAGGCCCGGCGCAAGCCGGGCCTCGGCATCATCCAGAACCGATGAGTCGGCTTCCGGCGAAATCGTCGCTGGTGACTGGAGCTTCTCGTGCTCGATAACACGCAAATAGAACGGATCGAACCCACGACGTTCAACTCCGCCAAGGTGCGCCAGCCAATGTATGCCGCGCGCAGGAAGATCTTCCCGAAGCGGGCCTCGGGCAGCTTTCGCCGATTCAAATGGATCGTGATGGCGATCACGCTGGGCATCTACTATCTGACGCCGTGGCTGCGCTGGGACCGCGGTCCGTTTGCCCCCGACCAGGCGGTGCTGCTCGATGTCGCCAACCGGCGCTTCTATTTCTTCTTCATCGAGATATGGCCCCAGGAATTCTACTATGTCGCCGGCCTTCTGGTCATGGCCGGCGTCGGTCTTTTCCTGATCACATCGACTGTTGGCCGTGCCTGGTGTGGCTACACATGCCCACAGACCGTATGGGTCGATCTGTTCCTGGTCGTCGAGCGCGCGATCGAGGGCGACCGCAACGCACGCATCAAGCTCGATGCCGGTCCTTGGACCACTCGTAAGCTTGTGCTGCGGGCATCGAAACACGTCATCTGGCTGGTCATAGCCGCAGCGACTGGTGGCGCATGGATCTTCTATTTCGCCGATGCGCCGACGCTGCTCGGCGAACTCTTCACCGGCACGGCAGCGCCTGTCGCCTACATCACCGTCGCGGTCCTGACGGCGACGACCTACACGTTTGGCGGGCTGATGCGCGAACAGGTCTGCACCTATATGTGCCCATGGCCGCGCATCCAGGCAGCCATGCTCGACGAGAGCTCGCTCACCGTCACCTACAATGACTGGCGCGGCGAACCGCGCACGCGTCACGCCAAGAAGGTTCTTGCCGCAGGGCATCCCGTCGGCGATTGCGTCGACTGCAATGCCTGTGTCGCCGTCTGTCCGATGGGGATCGACATACGCGACGGTCAGCAACTCGAATGCATCACCTGCGCGCTCTGCATCGATGCCTGTGACGGCGTCATGGACAAGCTCGGCAAAGCGCGAGGACTGATCTCCTACGCGACGCTCTCCGACTACAACGCCAACATGATGCTGGCCACCGCAGGCGGCGCCAGCTCGGTCGATCCATCACTGGTCAGGACGGATGACGGCCTGTTTTCGGACAGGGTGGCGCATTTCCACATCCGCAAGATCTTTCGGCCGCGCACTTACGTTTACATGGCTATGTGGTCGATGATCGGCCTGGGCCTGCTCTTTTCGCTGCTGACCCGCGACCGGCTCGAGATCAATGTCCTGCACGACCGCAACCCGCAATTCGTGACGCTCTCCGACGGCTCGATCCGCAATGGCTATACCGTCAAGCTGCTGAACATGATCCCCGAACCGAGAACGATTATCGTCACCCTCGGGGGTTTGCCAGGCGCAGAGATGAGCATCGTTGGCATCGACCTCCCCGCCGATCGCTCCTTTGCGGTCCAGGTCGAACCCGACCGGCTGAAGATGCTGAAGGTTTTCGTGCGCCTGCCCGCCGATCAGATTAATCGCCAGGCGCAGACCTTCACATTCCGCGTCGAAGACAAGGTCAGCTTCGAGTCCAACGAATACACCGCCACCTTCAATGCGCCGGAGATCGCCAGATGACCGCCACCACGCGAAGACCCCGCGAATTCACCGGCAGGCACATGTTGGCCACCATCCTTGCCTTTTTCGGCGTGGTCATCGCGGTCAATCTGACGATGGCGACGCTTGCCAACACAAGCTGGACCGGCCTTGTCGTCGAAAATACCTATGTGGCGAGCCAACAATTCAACAAGAAGGCCGAGGAAGGCCGTGCGCAGGCAGCGCTTGGCTGGACCGGCCAGTTGACCATCGCATGGGGCGAAGTCCGCTATTGCATCATCGACGCCGCGGGCAAACCGGTTTCCCTGCATGGCGTGAAGGTGCTGTTTCGCCATCCGGCTTACGAGAAAGAGGATGAGTCCGTCACGCTCGCCCTGGTCTCTGGCCAGGAGTTTGCAGCACAACACGTGCCAAGGGATGGTGTCTGGATCATCGAAATAGACGCCGATGCCGGCCTGGCAAGACCTTATCGCGACGTGCGCAGGGTCATGATTTCCAATGGAGCGCTAAAATGAGCTGCTGTGCACCGGGCGCGGAAGTCGCGCTGGATCTTGTCAGCGCCACTTCAGTTCTGCCGTCCAGCCAGGAGGTCAGGCTGGCCAGCCGATCGCTTGGCGACGACCTTCATCAGACCGACCTTTCGGTGCCGACCGTTCATTGCGGCGCCTGCATCCAGACGATCGAGACGGCCTTGGGAAAACTCGGTCACGTCGAGGCAGCTCGCGTGAACCTGTCAACCAAGCGGGTCTCGGTCCGCTGGCGCGGCGACGAGGCTCCACCTTTGGTCGCTGTGCTCGGCCGGCTCGGCTATCAGGCGCATTTGTTCGAAGCCGAGATTGATGCAAAGGACAAGATGCTTTCGGAGCTTATCCGCGCCGTCGCTGTTGCCGGCTTTGCTGCGGGCAACATCATGCTGCTCTCGGTGTCGGTCTGGTCCGGCGCCGAGGGCGCCACCCGCGACCTGTTCCACTGGGTCTCGGCTCTGATCGCCATTCCTGCGCTGGCCTTCGCCGGCGGGATCTTCTTCAAGTCGGCGTGGAATGCGCTGCACCACGGCCACATGAACATGGACGTGCCGATAGCCGTCGGCGTGTCGCTGGCCTACGCCATGAGCCTCTATGAGACGATCACCCATGGCGACCACGCCTATTTCGACGCATCGGTATCCCTGCTGTTCTTTCTCCTGATCGGTCGCACGCTCGATCACGTGATGCGGGAACGCGCCCGCACCGCTGTGAAGAGCCTGTCACAATTGGCCGCACGCGGTGCCATGGTGCTGCGCGGCGATGGCGCTCGGGACTATCTGCCGGTGGGCGAGATCGAACCGGGCATGCTGTTGCTGATCGCCGCCGGCGAAAGAATCCCCGTCGATGGCAAAATTGTGCGCGGGACATCGGACGTCGACTGCTCCCTGGTCTCCGGCGAGAGCACGCCCAGTTGCGTGGCGCCGGAAGACACCGTGCAGGCCGGCGTCCTCAACCTTACCGGTCCGCTGACGATAGAGGCCACAGCCGCCGCGAAGGATTCGTTCCTGGCGGAAATGGTTCGGCTGATGGAGGCCGCCGAAGGTGGTCGCGCCCGCTATCGCCGTATCGCCGACCGCGTGTCGGCACTCTACGCGCCCGTGGTTCATCTCACCGCCTTGGCAACCTTCCTGGGCTGGATGGCGGCGACCGGCGACTGGCATCGGGCGATGACGATCGCAATCGCTGTTCTCATCATCACATGCCCCTGCGCGCTTGGCCTCGCCGTCCCAATCGTTCAGGTGGTCGCAGCGCGGCGCCTGTTCGAAAACGGCATCATGGTCAAGGACGGCTCGGCCATGGAGCGCCTGGCAACGATCGATACAGCCGTGTTCGACAAGACCGGCACGCTCACGCTTGGCCAGCCCAGGCTCGTCAACACGTCGTCGATCGATCCCGCCATGCTGGCAATCGCTGCCGACTTGGCCGCGCATTCGCGTCATCCATATTCAAAGGCCATTGCCGGCTTTGCCGTCAGCAGCAGCCAGCACAAATTCGATGCGGTGACCGAGCACCCGGGTTTCGGGATCGAAGCCACCGCCGCCGGTATCACCTGGCGGCTGGGTCGACGCGGATGGGCTGGCTGGAAGGCGCGAACCGGCGGCGAAGGCAAACATGGCTACGGCGGAACAGTGCTGACGAAAAACGGCATGATTGTCGCATCCTTCGTTTTCGAAGATGCGCTACGCCTCGACACCAGGGCAGCGATCGATCAACTGCGCAACGCTGGTATGTGCGTGGAAATGCTGTCAGGCGATACCGCGAAAGCCTGCTCCGAGGTTGCGGACGAGCTTGGTGTCGATGACTTCGTTCCCTGCCTCCTACCGTCCGGCAAGGTTGAACGCATCGAGAGTCTGGCGAGAGACGGGCACAAGGTTCTGATGGTTGGCGACGGGCTCAACGACACACCGGCGCTGAGCGCCGCGGATGTCTCGATCGCACCCGCCACGGCGGCCGACATTGGCCGCAATGCAGCCGACTTCGTTTTTCTGCGCGAAAGCCTCTTGGCGATCCCGCTGGCGCTGGACGTGTCGCGCAAGGCGGGAAGCCTGATCCGACAGAACATAACAATTGCTATCGTTTACAATGCTGTGGCCGTGCCGATCGCCATTCTGGGCCATGTTACGCCTCTCATCGCGGCGGTCGCGATGTCTGCCTCGTCATTGCTCGTGATTGGAAACGCAATGCGTCTGCAAGGCTTCGCAACGGGTGTGTCGTCCGAAACAGCGCGGCAGGGCAGGCCCGCGCGGGCCGGCGCCTTGGCCCGATTTTCATGACGACGCTCGCCTATCTCATTCCGGTGGCGTTGTTCCTTGGCGCACTCGGCCTGTCCGGCTTCCTGTGGGCGTTGAGAAGCGGCCAGTACGATGATCTCGATGGCGCTGCGGAGCGCATTCTAATCGACCGCGACGACGGCGCGGAGAATCCTCCTCGTTCCAAGTGACTCAGATCAACGCGCCGCGGGTCGGGATGTCCTATCGTCGTCCGACGAAAGATCAGGAGGGTGAGGATGCAAGCCGAATCCATAATGACAAAGCCAGTCATCACGACGGATGCGAACGCGACGATCGCGCAAGCGGTCGAGCTCATGCTTTCAAACAAGGTCAGCTGCCTGCCGGTAGCAGACAGCGACGGCACCCTGATTGGTATTGTAAGCAAAAGCGACTTCTTGCGCCGAGAAGAACTTGGGACCCAGCGTGTGCGTCCGCGCTGGCTGGAGTTTGATCTTGGCCCGGGCACAGTCGCCAATGACTATGCGCGCTCGAACGGACGGATCATCCATCAGGTGATGACCACACCCGTCATCTCGGCGCCTCCTGGCGCCTCGATTGCAGATATTGTCGACCTGATGATGCAACATCGCATCAACAATCTTCCGATTGTCGATCGGGACAGGGTCATCGGCATCATCACGCGAACTGATTTGCTGCTTGTCCTGATCCGCGCCATGCCGAAACAGGGAACCACGCCACCCGATGACGACCTGATCCGCAAGGCTATCCTTGCCGAACTGCAGTCACAAACCTGGAGCGGTGGTGACTTGATCGATGTGAGGGTCAGCGACGGCCTTGTCGAACTGAAGGGGGCGATTGTCGACGAGCGTCAGCGGAAGGCAGCGATCGTTGCGGCTGAGAAGGTTGCCGGCGTCGGGCAAGTCAAGGACGGCCTCCTCCTCAGTACGGATCCGTTCGGTGAAGGTTTCATAGCTGCGGAAAAGGCGGGGACGCGGAGCAGAGTCCCTTTGGTTCTGCTCCCTTCCCACATCACTTGGACATGAGGCCGTCGGCGAGTTCCTTCGGCGTCTAGATGTTTAGTCCCAGGTTTGATGGGTTGGATCGAGCCTGAATCGTTCGGGCTCTTTTGTCCAGAGGGTCTTCAGTCGACGGCCGAAATTATAGGCTAAGACGAAATCGGCGAGATGCTGGCGCAGTTGGTCATGGCTCTGGTAGTAGAAGCGTTTGACGGTCGCATCCTTGATCGTGCGGTTCATGCGTTCGACCTGGCCGTTGGTCCATGGG
>NZ_JAMYQZ010000116.1:0-15914 GCF_040321145.1 Mesorhizobium sp. M0514 | reverse complement strand
GCTGTCGGCGCGCTTTGCGGATCGCTGGTCAGGAACACGGCGGTGCCGGACACCAGCTGCGGCTTCTTCTTCAACAGATTGCCGGCGAGGAAATCGAGCGGGATTTCGTTGCGCCGGGTCTTGTCGAAGAGATAGCGGCTGCCGCGTATCCAGGTGGTCATGATCAGCCCCATGAGGCAGGCAACGGATATTGACACCCATCCGCCTTCCACGATCTTGACGACATTCGCCAGGAAGAAACCCATGTCGATGGTGCCGAACAGCAGCGCCAATGCCAGGGCGAGCCCAAGCTGCCATTTCCACAAATTGCGCATGACAACGAACAGCAGAATGGTTGTCATCAGCATCTCGCCGGTCACCGAAATTCCGTAAGCGGAAGCCAGCGAACTCGAGCTGCCGAAGCCGACAACCAGCAGCATCACTCCCAGGGCGATGAGCAGGTTGACGCGCGGCATATAAATCTGGCCGCTCTGCATTTCGGACGTGTGCTGCACCTCGATGCGGGGCAGCAGGTTGAGTTGCACTGCCTGGCGTGCCAGCGAAAAAGCACCCGAGATCACCGCCTGACTGGCGATCACGGTGGCGGCCGTTGCCAAGCCGACCATTGGCATCAGCGCCCAATCCGGCAACATCTCGAAGAATGGATTGGTCGGCCTGCCGCCATTCGCCAATACAAAGGCGCCCTGGCCGAAGTAGTTGAGCAGCAGGCAAGGAAACACCACGGAAAACCACGCGAGCACGATCGGCTTGCGCCCGAAATGTCCAAGGTCGACATAAAGCGCCTCGGCCCCCGTTACCGCCAGGAACACTGCACCAACGGTCACGAAAGCGGCGGTCGGCGTGCCGGCTAAGTAGGCGATCGCATAATACGGGTTGATCGCCAACAGCACCGAAGGATCGTCCATCAGGTGGTAGAGCCCGGAAACGCCGATGGCCAGGAACCATAGCGCCGTCACCGGCCCGAATACTGCCGCCACCTTCCCCGTGCCGAAGCGCTGCACGGAGAACAGAAATGCCAGGATGACCAAGGTGATCGGAACGACATAGGCCTCCAGCGTCGGTGTCACCACTTCCAGGCCCTCAACTGCCGACAGCACGGAAATGGCCGGAGTTATGATAGCGTCTCCGAAAAAAAGCGACGCCCCGCAAAGTCCGATGCCGAGGATAAGCTTGGCGCCTTTTGGATAGGCGCTGCGCGCCAGCGCCATCAGGGACAGCGTGCCGCCCTCGCCCTTGTTGTCGGCGCGAAGCACGAAAGCGACGTATTTTATGGTGACGATAATCGTCAGCGCCCAGACGATCAGCGACAGCACGCCCAGGACATCTATACGCGTGTCGGTACCAGGCGAAGCGTGAAGCGCCTCGCGGAAGGCATAGATCGGGCTGGTGCCGATATCGCCATAGACGACGCCAAGCGCGCCCAGCATCAGAACTTTGGTGCTGTGCTGTTCAGTGTGGGAGTGGTTCGGTTGTTCGACGGGTTCAGCCTCGCTACCGATGCTGGAAAGAGCCATCGACTACTCCCCGATCACCGCGCGGTGCGCCTTGCTTGCTGTCATGCGATATCACCTTCGACACGAGCCTTCCACCGCTACCAACCGCAAGCCTTCAGAAACCGCCCCACCGTGCCGGCCATGCCATACTCCAACGCATCGGCTGTCAACCCGTGTCCGATAGACACTTCGGCCAATGCCGGAATGCGCTTTGCCAATGCCGGAAGGTTGTTCACCACCAGATCGTGCCCGGCATTGACCTGGAGCCCGGCGGCGAGTGCGGCATCCGCGGTTTTTCCCAATCTTTCCAGCTCCTTCCGCGCCTTGGCGGAATCGGAATGGTAGCTGCCGTAGGGCCCGGTATAGAGCTCGATGCGGTCGGCGCCGGTGTCGCGCGCGGCATTGACGCCGGTGGGATCCGGATCGGAAAACAGCGACACGCGGAAGCCCCCTTTTTTCAGACGCTTGACGATCGGGATAAGGAACGCCGCCTCGGCGGCAAAGTTCCAGCCATGGTCCGATGTCGCCTGCGCCGGATCGTCGGGCACCAGCGTCACCTGCTCCGGCTGGTGCCTTTCCACAAGCGCCAGAAAATCCTCGGTCGGGTAGCCCTCGATGTTGAATTCCGCCTTGGGAAACTCGTCGTCGATCAGCGCCCGGATCTCCGGCAGGTCGGAATGCCTGGTGTGGCGCTCGTCGGGCCGCGGATGAACCGTCAGCCCGTGCGCGCCGGCCGCCAGCGCCAGGCGGCCGAGCCCGGTGACGCTCGGCCACGGCAGGTCGCGGCGGTTGCGCAGCATGGCGATGGCGTTGAGATTGACCGAGAGTTTCGCGGGCATGGCGTGAGGTCCGGCTGTTTGTGCAGCGCATCTATACTGCCTTTGATGGGAACAGACAGGGGCTTTCGGGTGTTCCAGTGATGACATCTGCTCGCAAGGGGGAACCCAGCCAATGAATTTTCTCCAGTCCGTGCCCGCAATCCGCCGCCTCGAAACCGACCGTGAGGACCTTTTCGCCATCGACGTCGTCGGCCATGTCTCTGCCGCCGACGGCGAAAATCTGTTCGGATTGCTGGAGGCTGCCTACGCGCTGCACCCGAGGATCGACGTCTTGGTGCGGCTGGTCGACCATGAGGGCGTCGACTGGATCGATATGGACGACGAGACGCTGAAACAAGGTACGGTTCATGCGCTAGAGCATATCGCCCGGTGCGCGACGATCGGTGAGCCCGACTGGATAGCGGATGCGCGGAACTTCCTTCCGGCTTCGCCACCCATCGAGTTCAGGCACTTCGCGGCCGAGGATGAAGCGGATGCCTGGCAATGGCTGGGTGCGACGCCACTCAGCCCTGCTGCGCCGGCTGCTACCTGACGCCAGCTATCTAACGCCAGCTATCTAACGATCGTCAGGCGCTCTGCCGCCCGCGTGATGGCGGTATAAAGCCAGCGCTGGCGGGTTTCCTTGAACGCCCAGCTCTCGTCGAACAGCACGACATCGTTCCACTGCGAACCCTGCGCCTTGTGCACGGTCAGCGCGTAGCCATAGTCGAAATCGTCAAAGCGCTTCTTCTGCTGCCAGGGGATATCGGCGTCCGGATCCTCGAAAGCCGACTTGAGCAGCTTGATCTTGGCGACGCCGCGGTCGGGATCGTCCTCCTCGGGCGAGACCAGAAGGTTGATGCCCGGCTTCACCGTTTCGCGCGACGAGGTCATTACCTTCCACAGCGAACCGTTGAGCAGGCCCTTGGCGGGGTCGTTGCGCAGGCAGACCAGCTTGTCTCCGGCCTGCGGATAATCGGCATTGAAACCCTTCAGCTCGCGCAGGCGCTGATTGTAGCGGCGGCGTGTGCGGTTGGTGCCGACCAACACCTGGTCCGCCTTCAGCACCAGCTCCTGGGTGACGTCCTCCTTGCCGATGACCTGCGCGGTGCCGTAGTCGCCACGCATGAACTCGCGGCCCTCGCGCACGTCGAGCGCCAGCTGGATGATCGGATTGTCGCGCGCCTGGCGGTGGATTTCGGTCAAGAGCACATCCGGCTCATGCTCGGTGAAAAAGCCGCCGCCCGAGATCGGCGGCAGCTGCGCCGGATCGCCAAGCACCAGGATCGGCGTGCCAAAACTCAGAAGGTCGCGGCCAAGCTGCTCGTCGACCATCGAGCATTCGTCGATGACCACCAGCTTCGCCCGTGAAATAGGACTTTGCCGATTGAGCGAGAAGGTCGGCGACATCGAGGTCTTGCCGGTCACCTCGTCCGACACCGATTCCTCGCCTTTCGGCCTATAGATCAGCGAATGGATGGTGCGGGCATTGACCGCGCCCTTGGAACGCAGCACCTGCGCCGCCTTGCCGGTGAAGGCGGCGAACTGCACCTGCCCGTCGACATGCTCGGCAAAATAGCGCGCCAGCGTGGTCTTGCCGGTGCCGGCATAGCCGAACAGCCGGAAGACCTGCGGCCGGCCCTCCTTGAGCCAGCGCGCGACCGCTTTCAGAGCCTCGTCCTGTTGGGGAGAGAATTCCATCGATTCGACAGACCGGATTCGCGAGAGAAAGACAAGCTTGGTGCCAACCACCGCTTAAAACGATGGGATTGCCTCACCTTCAACGGGACAAACTAGCAGGCGCAAATGCGAACGTAAAGTGAACATGCAAGCGGATAACGAACGATTTGAATTCAGGCATTTGAACCTAGATCGGGCAATGCCACTATCACGGACATGATCGAGATGCAGATCGGCGCAGACACCTATAAGCGAGGATATTGATGAGGTCGTTCGCAGACAGGCTGATCGGAAAGTCGATAAAGAAGATCGAAATCGGCGAACCTGGTTATGGCATCGTTGTCTCCTTGTCGGATGACGCAGGGTTCGCGATATATACCGAGGTCACGGCCTGTCTGAGTGACGAAAATGCCAGAACCATAGAACGTGTTACCATCAGCGACGAGCAAGTGATCCTCCACTTGGCTGACAACGACTTCGTCGCCATTTCCAAAAACCGTGGCCGCTTCGCCGTCGTTGAGGCGTTTGTCTATGGGGACGACGAAGGCATGGTCGTCGAAAATTAGTTGCATCGGCCGCCAGATTTCAAACACCAACCACAGGCGGACTATATGTTCGCGCCGCCGCCGCTACCTCTGGTCGGCCCGGGATCGTTCTCCAACAAAATCGGCTTGCCGTGCGGGGTTGCATGCGCGGCGCGTTCCCAGGCGGCGGCGAGCGTGTCGACGTCACTTTTTCCCGCGACGCCCTTGGCCGCCAGCAGCGTCTCCAGCGCAGCCAGCCAATGCTCGTAATAATCGTGGCCGTCGCTTGCGGCGCCCGGCTTCTTCACTTGCGCCGACAGCGCATCGGCCCATTCGCTCCACGAAAACAGGCCCTTGTCATGCAGCGCCACCGTCATGGCGAAGGCTTCGGCCTGCCAGGGTTCGGCGAATACCGGTTCGTCCAGACCCGCCGGCAATGCACCTTCAGGCCGGCTCAAGATAGCTCTCCCAAGCATCGATCGAGACGGTCAGCGTCGAGTCGGCGCCCTCGCCCCAGATTTCCGAGCCATCGAAGACCACGGTATAGACCCATTGCGGGTTTTCACCGTTGCCATGTGCGTTGCTGTCGGGGAACACAAAACCGTCACGCACGGCCTCGACAACTCCGTGCTTGCCGCGCGCATAACGCGGTAGCCTTGTGTGGCCGGTGGGATTGAAATTCTTTGTCCGCACCGGGTCGCCGGCCTTGAAGCGCGGCGCCGTCTCGACCGGCCGGTCGCAGGGACTGCCCTTGGCCAGTACCGCCGGCACGTTTTCGGCCTTCAACACCCTTTTGGGCGTCGCCGCCGGATCGACCGCCCGACCTTCCGTCAGATCGCGCTCGCTGACGAAGCCATGGCGCTTCAGCAGCACCTCGAGCGCTTTGATCCATATCTGGTAGTAGCTTGAGGAATAATAGACGGCCGGATGCAGCGATTCCCTGGCGTGCCGGCTCTCGTCGATGTTCCACGCGCCCATGGCGCCGGCAGTCAGCGTCACGCCGAGCGCCCGCCTCTCCCAATCCGCATGAAAATACGGTTCGTCCTTTTCGGGCGCGACCGGCCCGAAACCCATCTGCCCACCGAGATCCTGCGGCCCGTTCATGCCGGTACCTTCTTTGTCCCGGGTTCCTTGGCCACCGCCGTGCCGATCATCGCATCGCGGCTGACCAGTTCGGCGAGTTGGTCCTCACTCCAGCCTTCGGTACCGCCAGGCCGCATCGGCACCACGAGATAGCGCAGTTCGGCAGTCGAATCCCAGACGCGGATGTTTTTCTCCGCCGGCAAGGTCAGCCCGAACTCTTCGAGCACGCCGCGGGGATCGATCACCGCCCGCGAGCGATAGGGCGGCGCCTTGTACCAGACCGGCGGCAGCCCAAGCACCGACCACGGATAGCAGGAGCACAGCGTGCAGACGACGAGGTTGTGCGTCTCGTCCGTATTGAACACCGCCTGCATGTGCTCGCCCTGGCGGCCGCTATAGCTCAGCGACGCGATCGCTTCCGTCGCGTCGCGCTTCAGCCACTCGGCAAAGGCCGGATCGCTCCAGGCTTTCGCCACCACCCTGGCGCCGTTGCGCGGCCCGATCTTGGTCTCATAGGTGTCGACGATGACGTCGATTGCGGCCGGATCGATCAGGCCTTTTTCGGTGAGGATGGTCTCCAGCGCGCGCACGCGCGCCGCAAACGGGTCGAGCTCATTGTCGTGGTCATGATCATGGGACATGACCTCAGATTAGGATCGGCGGCACGCGGCCGCAAGCATGACAGCTTGGGCCACGGGCTATCGCCTATTCGGCGGCGGCCCTTTGCGGCTGGAGCCGATCCTCGGGACCGAACAGCGAGGCCTGCTCGCCGCTCTCGACCGCATGCAGCGCCGGCCTGTTCTTTTTCGAAGAGAAGAAGCTCACCAGCCAGCCGGAGAAATTCTCGAAATAGACATAGATGACAGGGGTGACGAACAGCGTCAGCGCCTGGGAAGCGAGCAGCCCGCCGACGACCGCGACACCGAGCGGCTGGCGCAGCTCAGCACTGGCGCCGGTGCCGAGCGCGATCGGGAACGTGCCCATCAGCGCCGCCAACGTCGTCATCATGATCGGCCTGAAACGCATCAGGCACGCCTTGTGTATGGACTCCTTGGCCGACATGCCTTCTCGTCGCAGCTCCAGCGCGACGTCGACCATCATGATGCCGTTCTTCTTGACGATGCCGATCAGCATCAGGATGCCGATCACCGCGATGACGGACAGGTCCATGCCGGCAAAGCGCAACGCCACCACCGCGCCCAGCACAGCCGACGGCAGGCCGGTCAGGATGGTCAGCGGATGAATGAAGCTCTCATAGAGGATGCCGAGCACGATATAGATGGTCAGAATGGCGCCGCCGATCAGCAGGCCCTGATTAGCCAGCGAATCCTGGAAGGTCTTGGCGGTCCCGGCAAAGCTGGTCGAAATCGCCGGCGGCATGCCGATCTGCTCCTTCAGCGCGGCGATGCGGGCCGTGCTGTCGCCCAGCGCCACGCCTTGCGGCAGATTATAGGAGATGGTGACCGCCGGCAGCTGGCCGAGCTGGTTGACCGTCAGCGCGCCGGCGGTGCGGTCGACGCGGGCAAAGGCGCCGAGCGGCACCAGGCTGCCGCTTGCCGTCCTGACCTGGATGGCCAGCATGCGCTCGGGCGACCATTCGATGTTGGGATCGAGCTCCATGATGACTTCGTAGCTGTCGGCCGAGCCGAAGCTCGTCGAAACCTGCTCCGTGCCGAAGCCGCCATAGAGGCTGGAGCGCAGCGTGTCGGTGTCGATGCCGAGCGAGGCCGCCTTGTCGCGATCGACCACCAGCGTCGCCTGCAATGAATTGTTCTGCAGATCGCTGGTGACGTCGGTGAAATTCGCATGATCGGCCGCCATCGCATCGTTGAGCTTTTGCGCCCATGTGTCGGTCAGGCCGGTATCGAGGCCCTGAACGACGAGCTGGTAGGCGCTGGCGGAAGAACGCGCGCCAAGCCGCAGGTTCTGCACCGGCTGCATATAGGCATCGATCCCCGGCACAGTGGCCAGTTGCCGCCGCAGATCCGACAGCACCTTGTCGATGTCGGGGCGCTGGCTCTTGTCCTTCAGCTGCACATAGAGCTGGCCCTGGTTCAGCGCATTGTTGCCGCCGCCGGCTGACCAGGCGACATGCGAGACATAGGGCGAATGCGAGAAGACACTTGCCGCCTGGTTCTGCAGCTTGACCATGGCGTCGTAGGAGATGTCCTGCCTGGCGATCGTCGTAACCGAGATCTGGCCGATATCCTCTTGCGGGAAAAAGCCTTTCGGCGAGACCTCGATCAGCCAGACCGACCCTGCCGCCGTACCGACGAAGACGAGGAACACCAGAAAAGTGTGGCGCAGGCAGAAGGTCAAAAGCCGGTCATAGCCGCGGGTGACGATATCCTGCTTGTGGCCGGGGGCATGCTTGTCGCGATCGGCCTTGGTCACCGACAGCAGGCGCGAACACAGCATTGGCGTCAGTGTCAGCGACACGAACATCGAAGCCAGAATGGCGACCGTCACCACGACGGCGAATTCGTTGAAGATGCGGCCGATGACGCCGCCCATCAAAAGCACGGGGATGAACACCGCCACCAGCGAGATCGAGATCGAGATGATGGTGAAGCCGATTTCGCGCGCGCCCTTCAGCGAGGCATCGAAAGCCGACAGCCCATCCTCCTCCATGTGTCGAAAAATGTTTTCCAGCATGACGATGGCGTCGTCGACGACGAGGCCGACTGCGAGCGTCAGGCCCATCAGCGAGATGTTGTCGATGGAAAAGCCGAACAGGAACATGGCGCCCAGCGTCGCGATCAGCGAAATCGGCACCGCCACGGCCGGAATGATGGTTGCGGTCACCCGGCGCAGGAAGACGAAGATCACCATCACCACCAAAGCGATGGTCAGAAGCAGCGTGAACTGGACGTCGTCGACGGCCTGGCGGATCGAGGTCGAACGGTCGTTGAGCAGCTTGATGTCGGCGGCGGCCGGCATTTGGTCCTTGAACGACGGCAGCATCGCCTTGACCTTGTCGACGACGTCGACCGTGTTGGCGTCGGGCTGGCGCTGCACCGCCAGGATGATGGCGCGCGTGCCGTCATACCAGCTTGCAGTCGTCGTGGTCTCGACCGAGTCGATGACGCGCGTCACCTCGCCCAGCCGCACCGGATGGCCGTTCTTGGTGGCGATGATGAGGTTGGAGAACCCGGCGGCATCGGTGAGCTGCGTATTGGCCGTGATGGTCAGCTGCTGCTTGTCGTTCTGCAAGACGCCGAGCGGCGTGTTGGAGTTGGCCGACGCGATTGCCGTCTGCAGCTGGTCGATCGAAATGCCGCGCGCCGCCAGCGCCGTCGGGTCGATCTGCACGCGCACCGCATATTTCTGCTGGCCGAAGATCGACACCTGCGCCACGCCGTCGATGGTCGACAGCGAGGGCGAGATGACGTTTTCGGCGAAGGCGTCGAGGTCGGTGAGCGGAACCGTGTCGCTGACCAGCGACATCAGAAGGATCGGCGCGTCGGCCGGATTGACCTTGCGATAGCTCGGCGGCGCTGTCATCTCGGGCGGCAGTTGCCGCTGCGTGCGTGCGATCGCCGCCTGCACGTCGGCGGCCGCCGCGTCGATATCCCGGTTGAGCACGAACTGGATGGCAATGGACGTGCGTCCCAGCGAATTGCTGGTCGAGATGGAATCGATGCCGGCAATGGTGGCGAACTGCTTGATCAGCGGCGTCGCCACCGAAGTGGCCATGGTTTCGGGTGACGCGCCGGCCAGGTTGGCCGAGACATTGACGACCGGGAATTCGGCGCTCGGCAGCGCCGCCACCGGCAGGAACTTGTAGGCAAACAGCCCGCCCAGTACGAGGGCGAACGACATCAGCAGCGTGGCGACAGGCCTGCGTATGCAGAATTCGGAAATCATTGGGCAGCCGCCTTGCCGGCCTCGGCGACCTTGGGAGCAGCTTGATCACCGCTGGCCGCCTTGCCTTCGTGAATGGCGGCGCCGTCCTTCAGCCTGGTTTGGCCCTCGACGACAACCTTCTCGCCCGACTTGACGCCCTCGCTGATGGCGCTGTTTTCGCCTTCGGTCAGCGCCACCTGCACAGGCCGCATCTCGACCGTGTTGTCCGGCTTGACGACATAGACGAACGGCCCCTTCTGGCTGGGCTGGATCGCGACCGTCGGGATGGATGGCATCTGCGGCATGATGCCGGCGTCGAGCACGACATTCACATATTGGCCGGGCCACAGTGAAAGATCGGCATTGGGAATGCTCGCCCGTGTCGCGATGGTGCCGGATGCGGTGTCGACGCTAGAATCGACGAAGTCGAGCGTGCCCTTGCCGATCGGCGTCGGATCGCCATCCTTGGTCAGCGTCACCGCGCCTTGCTGCGGGTTGGCCAGCGCCTTGTGCAGCAGCGCCAGGTTACTCTCCGGCAGGTTGAAGTTGACTTGCAGCGGATCCATCTCGGTGATCGTCACCAGCGGCGTGGCCGTGCTCGAGTTGCCGTTGCTCAAGGTGACGAGGTCACCGACCGAAACGTTGACCGCCCCCAGCCGGCCGGCAATCGGCGCCTTGATGCTGGCAAAGCCGAGCTGGACATTGTCGGCGTCGATCGTCGCCTTGTCGGCATCGACCGTCGCCGCCGCAGCCTTTTGCGCCGCCACCGCCTGATCGTAGGTCTGCTGAGTGCCGGCCTGCTTGGCGACGAGATCCTTGGCGCGCTGAAGGTCGGAGCCCGAACTGGTTAGCAGGGCCTGGTCCTTGGCGAGCGTCGCCTGATCCTTGGCAAGCTGCGCCTTGAGCGCCCTGTCGTCGAGCGAGAACAGCAGGTCGCCGGCCTTCACCATCTGGCCGTCCTTGACGTCGATCGATACGATCTGGCTGGACACGCGGGCGTTGATGTTGACCACGGCCGGCGAAGACACGAAGCCGATGGCGTAACGGCGGATTGGAAAATCGGCCATTGTCGCGGTGGCCGAGACGATCGAGGCCGAACGGGCGGCATTACCGCCGGCGCCGGATTTGCCCCCAGCCTTGTCGGCCGAAGCCTTGTCCGATCCAGCCGGCTTGTCCGTTGCTGCCGCCTGCCTGGCGCCCGGCAGCATCTGCTGCAGACTGCTCATTGCCGCCGGCGAAAAATAGACCCATGCCGCGGCGACACAGGCCGCCGCCACCACCACCGCCAGAACGACTTTTCCGCGCATCGACTAAAAGCCCTATGATCCGACACGCCGAACCCGGTGGTCTCATTCTACCCAATCACGGCGCCTTGCCGCGATCTCGCCGAAGTAGATAGGACGCTCATTTGTCGGAAAAGGGCCAAAACACGGCATTACGAAGATTTAATGTGCACTGCACAATGACTATGCAGCCGGCTCAGCAGTCGGAAAACCAGCCAGGATGCGGTTGAGATTTCAGGCCGGATGCGTCTATTTCAGCATCGGCCAGAGCGTCGCCGCCAAGAGCACGCCCATGGCGATGTTGAACCATTTCAGCCGCACCGGATCCGACAGGAACCCGCGCAGCGCTGTGCCGAAACCGGCCCACATCGAGACGCTCGGCAGGTTGACGACGGTGAAGGCGATCGCGATCAGCGCCACCGACAGGAACGGGTGGTCCGGATTGGAGTAGACGGCCATGGCGGTGATCGCCATCACCCAGGCTTTCGCATTGACCCACTGGAATGCGGCTGCCTCGATGAAGCGCATCGGCCGTGCCTCCGTTTCACCCTTGCTGGACAGCGAGCGCGACATGGCGATCTTCCAGGCGAGATAGAGCAGATAGGCAGCGCCGGCGATCTTCAATCCGGTGTGCAGGGCCGGAAACGCCGTCAGCACCGCGCCCAGGCCAAAGCCGACAGCAAGCAACAGTACCAGGAAACCCATGCTGATGCCCAGCATATGCGGAATGGTTCTGACGAGGCCGAAATTCACGCCCGACGCCAAGAGCATGAGGTTGTTCGGCCCCGGCGTGATCGAGGTCACGAAGGCGTAGACCAAAAGTGCAAGGAAAGCGTCGAGGGTCATGACGGCTCACAAAGGTCAGCAATGCTGACTTAAGTCGACAGGGCGTTGGACGCAACCTCATTCGATTGGTCCAAAGCGCTCCGCCGTGATCCGTCTATCCGAGCCAGCCACGCCGGCACAGTCTACCTGCCGTGGGGCCGCGCCGACAACAGGCTGGGAGCGGCGGCCGCCTCCTGACGGCCAGCCACACGCCGCAGGCCTTTGCGCCTCGGCGTGTTCCCGGGAAGCTTCACGCCATGCGCGAGGCCGAGGGCAGCCAGGATGCGGATGAACAGCCAGCCGAGATCGATCTGCCCGCGTTCCAGGCCGAGCTTTGCGGATTCGGGAAACGCATGGTGATTGCCGTGGAAACTCTCGCCAAAGGTCACCAGGCCGAAACGCGGCAGGTTGTAGCCCTGCACGGCAACGCCATCGACACGCCAGCCCTGCTGCCCGCTGCGATGTGCGAAATGCCCGACCAGCCAATGCCCGGTCAGCGACACGGAGATACGCACCGCAATGCCCCAGACCACCCAGCTCCACCCGCCGAGCAGCAAGAAAAGGATCGCCCACGGCAGTTGCTGCAGCATCCAGGTCCGCTCGACGAATTTGTAGAAGCGGTCGTTTCTGATCGACGGCTCGATGACGAAGTCAGGCGGATTGCGCAACGCCACGGCGCAATGCATTTGCCAGAAAGCGTCGGTGAAGAAAGGCCGGCGGTGGGCGTGCAGGTCGTGACAAGCCGTCTGGCGCTGCGCCCAGTCTCGTATGTCATGCGCATAGATCATGCCGAACGGACCGGCCATGCCGACGAGCGTGCCGAGATAGACCAGCGCGTGTTCGAGCCAGATGTGAACCCTGAACGAGCGATGGATGAGCAGGCGATGCATGCCGACCGAGTGTCCGGCGCAGATCGTCACCGCCGTCGTCGCTACGAACAGGGCGAAAGCGCTCCAGCTGAAGGTCAGCGGCCCGAACACCAACGCAATCAGCGTCATCGCGCCGACCCAGATCGACTTGGCCGGCATCCAGACGACCTCGCCATCTTCGGCATCGCTCAAGGGCTGCGAGATCATTCTGCCTGTGGATATGGTCTTCATCGGCACCCCTCCTCTGCAGGAAACATTTCCGGACCAAAGAGCCTTGCCTTCCGGCGCGCCGGCGCTTATTTAGGCAATAAGCTAACTATCTACTATTCCGATTTAGGTATTTAGGCAATAGACTAAATACCGGAAGCGAAACGACAGAGGCAGGCGGTGATCGAAGACAATGCAGCGGATGGCGACACGGCTATCGGGGCAAGCAGCGCCATACAGCGCGTGTTCGAGGCGCTGTCATCGCAGCCGAGGCGCAAGATCCTCGCCTATCTCGCCCACTCCTCGCTGACCGCGGGCGAGATCGCGGCGCGCTTCGACATGTCGAAGCCGTCGATCTCGCAGCATCTGAGCATCCTGGAGACGGCCGGCCTCATCGCCAGGGAGCGGCAGGGACAATTCATCCGCTACTCGCTGGTCCAGAACAATCTGGTTAACACGCTGAACGGCTTCGTCCAGGACGTCTGTCCGGTATCGCGCCCGATCAAAAGGGAGAGTAAGAATCTGGCGAGCGGCAAGGTCGATCCCAGGCCGGTAAAATAGTTGGACTGAGACTACATCCCCTGCGGGCCCCGGTTCATCGCCGCCACGCCGGTGCGGCAGATCTCGACCAGGCCGAGCGGCTTCATGATGGCGATGAACTGGTCGAGCTTCGAACCCTTGCCGGTAATCTCGAAGATGAAGTGCTCGGTGTTGGCGTCGATGACCGACGCGCGAAAAGCATCCGCCAGACGCAGCGCCTCGACGCGGGCTTCGCCAGTGCCGGCGACCTTGACCAGCGCCAGCTCGCGTTCCAGCGGCCGCTCCTGGCCGAACTCGTGCGAGCGCACGGTGAGATCGACGACGCGGTGCACCGGCACGATGCGCTCGAGCTGATGCTTGATCTGCTCCAGCACATGCGGCGTGCCGCGCGTCACGATGGTGATGCGTGACAGGTGCTTCTCGTGTTCGGTCTCGGAGACGGTGAGGCTCTCGATGTTATAACCGCGGCCGGAAAACAGGCCGATGACCCGGGCAAGCACGCCGGGCTCATTGTCGACCAGAACGGAGAGCGTGTGGTTCTCCGGCTTTTCCGTTTCCTTGGCGATGAAATAGGCGGAGCCGGTCGGTTGAAGCTGTGCGTTCATGACATGAATCTCGATTTCAGACTTTGAGCTAATTCTCTGTTTGCGCACGGCTTCTCGCGACAGCCCTGCCCCGGCTTGGACCTAGACCAGTTCCCTGCCCTTGGCGTCGATGGCGTTGGCCACGGCTTCGTCGGTCGCCTCGTCGGGCAGGAGCATTTCATTATGCGCCTTGCCCGACGGGATCATCGGGAAGCAGTTGGCGAGCGTCGCCACCCGGCAATCGAACAGCACCGGCTTCTTCACCGCGATCATCTCCTTGATCGCATCGTCCAGCTCGTCCGGTTTCTCGCAGCGAATGCCGTGGCCGCCATAGGCCTCGGCCAGCTTGACGAAATCGGGCATCGCCTCGGTGTAGGAATGCGACAGACGGTTGCCGTGCAGTAGTTGCTGCCACTGGCGCACCATGCCCATATACTGGTTGTTGAGGATGAAGATCTTGATCGGCGCATTGTGCTGCACCGCCGCGCTCATCTCCTGCATCGTCATCTGCACCGAGGCATCGCCTGCGATGTCGATGACCAGCGCATCCGGGTGCGCGATCTGCACGCCGAGCGCCGCCGGCAGGCCGTAGCCCATCGTGCCCAACCCGCCCGACGTCATCCAGCGGTTCGGCTTCTCGAAATGATAGTGCTGCGCCGCCCACATCTGGTGCTGGCCGACCTCGGTGGTGATGTAGGTGTCCATGTCCTTGGTGAATTCGTAGAGCCGCTGGATGGCATATTGCGGCATGATCACATCGTGGTTCATCTTGAAGGCGAGCGAGTCACGCGCGCGCCATTTGGCTATCTGCTCCCACCAGGGATGGAGCGCCTTCTTGTCGGCCTTGGCGCTCGCCCGCCACAGCCGCACCATATCCTCCAGCACCCGGCCGACATCGCCGATGATGGGCACTTCCGTGTGCACGTTCTTGTTGATCGACGATGGATCGATGTCGATGTGGATCTTCTTCGAGTTGGGCGAGAAGGCGGTCAGCCGTCCGGTGATGCGGTCGTCGAAGCGCGCGCCGATGCAGATCATCACGTCGCAATCATGCATCGCCATATTGGCTTCATAAGTGCCGTGCATGCCCAGCATGCCCATCCAGTTCTTGCCCGATGCCGGATAGGCGCCGAGGCCCATCAGCGTCGAGGTGATCGGGAAGCCGGTGAGGTCGACCAGTTCGCGCAGCAGATGGCTGGCCTCCGAACCGGAGTTGATGACGCCGCCGCCGGAATAAATGATCGGCTTCTTGGCGCTGGCCATCAGTTCGACGGCGGCCTTGATCTTTTCCAGGTCGCCCTGGACCTTCGGCTGGTAGCTGGTGCGCGGCGCCGCCTGCGGCGGCACATAGATGCCTTTGGCGAACTGCACATCCTTCGGAATGTCGACCACCACCGGGCCGGGGCGGCCGGTCGTCGCGACATGGAAGGCCTCATGGATGGTGGCGGCCAATTCGTTGACGTCCTTCACCAGCCAGTTGTGCTTGGTGCAGGGGCGCGTGATGCCGACCGTGTCGCATTCCTGGAACGCGTCGGAGCCGATCAGCGAAGTCGGCACCTGCCCGGTCAGGCAGACCAGCGGGATCGAATCCATCAGCGCATCCTGCAGCGGCGTCACCGCATTGGTGGCGCCCGGACCGGAGGTCACCAGCATGACGCCGGCCTTGCCGGTCGAGCGGGCATAGCCTTCGGCCGCATGCCCTGCGCCTTGCTCGTGGCGGACGAGGATATGCTCGACCTCGTCCTGCTGGAAGATTTCGTCATAGATCGGAAGCACCGCGCCGCCGGGATAACCGAAGACATGCTTGACGCCATTGTCCTTCAGCGCCTGCACCACCATTTCGGCGCCAGTCATTTCCCTGTTTGGCATTTCGCGCCGTTCGTTCTGTCCGTTGCTCATCGGTCTGGTCCCGTACTTCTAGCCATGAGGCGATTGCTGGTCGTTTAGTCGTGTTTCGGGCAATAAAAAAGGCCCCCGATGGGAGCCTGTGTGTTGCGCATGGGAGGTTTTCGCCCGGCGGTTACACCGCCTTGCCCACGCGCTTTCCTACGAGAATGAGTGCCTTTTTCATCGTGGCGGACACTACGAGGGTGAAAGGCAAGGTGTCAACGGGAAAAACGCGCGATGCGAAAGACAAAGCAAGTGGCCCGCCGCCTCTGGTC
>NZ_JAMYQZ010000115.1:0-15942 GCF_040321145.1 Mesorhizobium sp. M0514 | reverse complement strand
ACACCAGCGTGGTCAAACGGCACATCGTGCTTGAAGGCGATATCCCGTCGGCGATGAACCCGCCGAGCGGCTGCCCGTTCCAGACGCGCTGCGGCTACAAGAGGCTGGTGCCGGACAATCTGTGCGAGACCAAGGTGCCGCCGGTGAAGCATCTCGGCGATGGCCATATGAGCCTGTGCTGGCTGTCGGACGATGTGCTGGCGACGATGGAGCCGGTGATCAAGTTCGACAGGGAACACGCAGCGCATGAGGGCGTGCCGGAAGACGCACCGGATGGGATCGGCCCCGGTTTCGCCGGCGAACCGCCGAAGCGCCCGCATGGCAAGAAGCCGAGCTGACCAGCCATAGAGGCAATGCCGCTCGTTGGCGCATTGCCGCAGCGTCGCCATAGCTCAAGGAACGACAGCTACGTTCGCTTGAATATTGCTGTCCATTGCTTTATGTGATGCGTGATGTTTGATGCGCGGTAGGGAGCATGTTGTGAGAACCACACTTGCAATCGATGACGATGTCCTACTTGCGGCCAAGGCCATGGCGCGACAGCAGGATCGCAGCGTTGGCGACGTCATTTCCGATCTGGCTCGCCGCTCACTGCGCAGGCCCCCGACCGGCGGTGAACGCAACGGCATCCCCTTGCTTGCATCGCGGCCCGACGGCCCGATGGTCGATCTCGAAATGGTCAATGCGCTTCGCGACGAATTGCCGTGACCTTCCTGCTCGACGTCAATGTGTTGATTGCGTTGATCGATCCGGCTCACGTCGCGCATGAAGATGCCCATCGGTGGTTCCAATCCACCGGGCATTTATCATGGGCAACATGTCCCATTACCGAGAATGGCGTCATCAGGATTGTAAGCAACCCGAAATACCCCAATTCTCCGGGTTCGCCCGCCGTGGTGGCGCAGATTGTCGGCAAGCTGCATGCCCTTTCAGGACATCAGTTCTGGCCTGACGAGATCAGCCTTGTCGGTTCCAACGACATCGATGCAGCCAGGATCCTCACCCCGGCACAGGTAACGGATAGCTATCTGTTGGGACTCGCCAAGGCGCGTGACGGCCAATTGGCGACGTTTGACCGAAAGCTGTCAACGGCAGCGGTAAAGGGAGGGAGGTCGATCCTCCACCTGATCCCAAGCGAATGAATGGCTGAGTTCCGCTTCGATCGCAAACTGCGTGGCTGCAAGACCGCTTGGCAACGTCAGCTGCCGCATTGCTGCAGTTGTTCGGCATAGTCGCGGGCCATCTTTTCGGTCGCCCTGGCATAGCCCTGCACGCCGGCATCGCCACGGTTACCGCGGCCGTAGGCGGTCCAGCCGAGATAGTAGGCGAGATAGAGATTGTAGGTGTCGTTGCGGGCGACGCCGAACGTGTCTGATGTCTTGGAATGATACCAGCCGACGAAATCGACGGCATCGGCAAATTTGGTCCGCCGCGCCGCCCAACTGCCGGTTTCGCTCTGATATTGCGACCAGGTGCCGTCGAGCGCCTGCGAGAAACCGGTGGCCGACGAGACATGTTTCCACGGAATGAAGCCGAGCAGTTTGGTACGCGGCGGCCTGGCATTGCTCTTGAAACCGGATTCCTTGCGCACCGTCGCCATCAGCACGGGGACAGGGACGCCGTATTTCTGCGAGGCGCGCTCGGCGGCCGACTGCCAGTTGTCGAACCAGCCGTCGTTCTGGTCGAAGACGGCGCAGACATTGTTGATATGGTTGGGCGGCGTCGCGCAGGCCGGCAAAGCCAGCAGCACGCCAACCGCTACAATTTTACTCAAACTCGTACTACGCATTGGAAAACGAATAGGCCGAAATCATAAAGGGAATCTTGCGGCGTTTCTTAACGGCTTGCCGGCCTGGCTGCGCTCGGTGGGCCTGTATCATTATTCCGACCTTTCGCGTCGCCTTTTATGTCCATCAGAATTCAAAAATGCCGCCTTGGCTAAAATCACGCCCGCGAAGGGCGGATTTCTGACAGCGATGTCCGGATGCCGGCGCTCTGATGCCAGGCATGAATGAACCAAGACGAAAGCGCGGCGCGGAGCGAACCAGCAACCGGGGGCCCGCCGCCATCCCGCAACTTCCACTGCGGCGGGTGACCAATCCCTATCCGCCGATGGCGATGCTCTCAGTCGACCAGGTCGAAGCGATCCACCAGGCGTCGATGCACATTCTGGAAAATTTCGGCATCGAGGTGATGTCTCAGCGGGCGCTGGCGCTGTTCGAGAAGGCGGGCGCAAAGGTCGGCCATGCGACCGCGAATGTCCGCATCGACCGGGGCCTTGTCGCCGAGGCGCTGAAGACCACGCAGTCCAGCTATCGGCTGACGCCGCGCAACCCCGCCAACACCATTCATCTCGGCGGCAACACGATCAATTTCACCCTCGTCGCCGGGCCGCCCAATGTGCACGACATGGTGCGCGGCCGGCGCGCCGGAAACTTGCACGACTATGCCGATCTGACCCGGCTGGCGCAGCATTTCAACTGCATCCACTTGCTCGGCAACCAGGTCTGCGCGCCGGTGGAACTGCCGGCGAACACCAGGCACATGGATACCTATTTCACCAATCTGACGCTGACCGACAAATCGTTCCATGTCTCGGCGATCGGACGAGGCCGGGCGCTGGACGGCATCGAGATGATGGCAATCGCGCGCGGGCTGACGCTGGACGAGATGCGCGATGATCCCGGCATTGCCACCATCATCTCGGTCAACTCGCCGCGGCGTTTCGACGAGATGATGGCCGAAGGGCTGATGACCATGGCTGAGTTCGGCCAGTCGGTGGCGGTGACGCCGTTCACGCTGATGGGCGCGATGAGCCCGGTGACGCTCGCCGGCGCCCTGGCGCAGCAGAATGCCGAGGCGCTGTTCGGCGTGGTGCTGACGCAACTGGTGCGCCCCGGCGCGCCGGTGATGTACGGCGCCTTCACCTCCAACGTCGACATGAAGTCGGGCGCGCCGGCCTTCGGAACGCCGGAGAACACCAAGGCCAACATCGCCTCGGGGCAATTGGCGCGGCGCTACAATCTGCCCTACCGCACGACGCCGGGGTCGGCATCGAATGCGGCGGACGCGCAAGGCGCCTACGAGACGCTGATGGCGCTGTGGGGCGCTGTGCTCGGCCACGGCAACCTCGTCTATCATGCCGCCGGCTGGCAGGAGGGCGGGCTGACGGCATCGTTCGAAAAGCTCATCATCGATGTCGAGATGATCCAGCACATGATGGAGTTCCTGCGCCCGATCGTCGTCGACGAGGCGGAGCTTGCGGTCGAGGCGCTGGGCGCGGTGCCGACCGGCGGCCATTTCTTCGGCGAACCGCACACGCTGGAACGCTATGCCACCGCCTTCTACCAGCCGATACTGTCCAACTGGCAGAATTACGAGGCATGGCAGGAGGCCGGCGGCCTCGACACGACGGCGCGCGCGACCCGGCTGTGGAAGAAGGCGCTGGAAGACTATGTCGAGCCGGTGATGGATATCGCCGTGCGCGAGGCGCTGGAGGCGTATGTGGCCAGGCGCAAGGAAGCGATCGGGCAGGGCGAGCCGTGACTTTTTCAGCGTCGGCGCGCGGCGCTGCCTTTCTGATTCACCTTATCTCCTCAACTCATTGATAACAGAGCAAACTCATGAAATCGCATGCAAAGGTCGTGGTCATTGGCGGTGGCGTCGTCGGGTGCTCCGTGCTGTTCCATCTGGCGCGTCATGGCTGGACCGATGTCGTGCTTTTGGAGCGCGACGAGCTGACCTCCGGCTCGACCTGGCATGCGGCCGGCGGCATGCACACGATCAATGGCGACCCCAACGTCGCCAAGCTGCAGAAATACACGATCTCGCTCTACAAGGAGATCGAGGAGCTGTCGGGACAGGCGACCGGCGTACATCTGACCGGCGGCGTGCTTCTGGCGGCAACCGAGGCGCGGCTCGACTGGCTGCGCGGCGTCGTCGCCAAGGGGCGTTACCTCGGCATCGACCTTGAGGAAATATCGGCCAATGAAGCGGCCGAGCTGATGCCGCTGCTCGACCCGAAACAATTCGTCGGCGCCGTCCGCAACAAGGAGGACGGCCATCTCGATCCCTCCGGCGTGACGCATGCCTATGCCAAGGCCGCGCGGAAACTGGGCGCCGAGGTCGAGCGCTTCACCAAGGTCGAGGACATTGTGCGCCGGCCCGACGGCATGTGGCGCGTCATCACCAACAAGGGCGAAGTGGTGGCCGAGCATGTTGTCAATGCCGGCGGGTTATGGGCGCGCGAGGTCGGCCGCATGGTCGGGCTGGAGCTGCCGGTGCTCGCAATGGAGCACATGTACCTGATCACCGAGGATATGCCCGAGGTGGCGGCGTGGAACGCCAAGACCGGGACGGAAATCATCCATGCCGTCGATTTCGACGGTGAGCTGTACCTGCGCCAGGAGCGCGGCGGCATGCTGATGGGCACGTATGAGAAGGCCAACAAGGTCTGGTCCGAATTCCAGACACCGTGGAATTTCGGCCATGAACTGCTGGAGCCGGATATCGACCGCATCGCGCCGTCGCTCGAAGTCGGCTTCCGGCATTTCCCGGCCTTCGAGAGGACCGGCATCAAGCAGATCATCAACGGCCCCTTCACCTTCGCGCCGGACGGCAATCCGCTGGTCGGGCCGGTGCGCGGCCTTCCGGGCTTCTGGGTCGCCTGCGGGGTCATGGCGGGCTTTTCACAAGGCGGCGGCGTCGGTCTGGCGCTGTCCAACTGGATGATCGAGGGCGATCCCGGCGCCGACATCTGGGCCATGGATGTGGCGCGCTATGGCGACTGGGCGACGATGGCCTACACCAACGCCAAGGTGCGCGAGAATTATTCGCGCCGCTTCTCGATTCGCTTTCCCAATGAGGAGCTGCCCGCCGGGCGGCAGCTGAAGACGACGCCGATCTACGATTTGCTGTCGGCCAAGGGTGCGCAATGGGGTGTGTCCTATGGGCTGGAAGTGCCGCTGTGGTATGCGCCCGAGGGTGTCAGGGACGAATTCTCGTGGCGGCGTTCCAGCGATTTTTCCCATGTCGCCAATGAGGTCGCGACGGTTCGTGAAAGCGTCGGCCTGGCGGAGATTTCGAACTTCGCCAAATACAAGGTGACGGGAGAAGGGGCGGCCGCTTGGCTCGACCGGATCTTTGCCTGCAAGTTGCCCAAGCCAGGCCGCATGACGTTGGCGCCGATGCTGAAGGACGACGGCAAGCTCATCGGCGATTTCACGCTGGCCAATATCGGTGCCCCCAATTCCAACGGGACCGAGTGGTTCATCGCCGGCTCCGGTATCGCCGAGCAGTATCATATGCGCTGGTTCGAGGCACATTTACCTGCGGATAGCTCAGTGCGCATAGAGGCGCTGGGGCAGAAACTGACCGGTCTGGCGATCGCCGGACCCAAGGCGAGGGAGGTGCTGGCGAAGGTCAGCCGCGCGGATGTCGCCAACACCGCATTCCCCTTCATGGCGGTCGCAAAAATGGATATCGGCGCGGCGCCATGCCTGGTCGGCCGCGTCAGCTACACCGGCGATCTCGGTTACGAGATCTGGGTGGCGCCGGAATATCAGCGCGCTGCCTTCCAGGCGTTGATGGCGGCAGGCGAGGAATTCGGCCTCGGCCTGTTCGGCTCGCGCGCGCTCAATGCGCTGCGGCTGGAGAAAAACTACGGCTCATGGGCGCGCGAATACCGGCCGATCTACGGGCCGCTGGAGGCCGGGCTCGACCGTTTCGTCGCCTATGGCAAGGATGCCGATTTCATCGGTAAAACCGGCGCTCTTGCCGAGCGCAAGCAGGGCGGCAAGCTCAGGCTGCGCACATTTATCCTCGATGCTGACGATGCCGATGTCATCGGCGACGAGCCGATCTGGCACGATGGCGCGGTGCGCGGCTGGGTGACGTCAGGCGGCTATGCGCATCACTCGAAAAAATCCGTCGCCATCGGCTATGTGCCGAAGGAGATCGCCGATGAGAGCGACGGCTTCGAAATCGAACTTTTGGGCAAGCGCCACGCGGCGCGCGTTCAGGCAGCGCCGCTCTTTGACGCGAACTTCGAGCGAATGCGGGCCTGAAGCGCTTCGGCTTTCGCCGAGGCGCTTCAGATTCCTTTGTGCATGTCGTTATCCCAAAACCGCTGCGCACCTTTGGGCGACATGCATTGCGCGTCAGGCGTTGCGGCGGTTGTCGAGCGCGAAAGCGCCGGCGCCGGCAAACACCAGATAGAGGAAGATGAAGCAGAAGGAGATTGCCGCGTCGCCGCTGTTGTTGACCGGGAAGAAGTCGCGCGGGTAGTGCGCCATGAAATAGGCGATGGCCATCTCGCCGGCCAGAAGGAACGCGACCGGGCGGGTCAACAGACCGAGCGCCAGCAGGATGCCACCGGCGAACTCCAGGATGCCTGCAGTCATCGTCAGGCCGGTAAGAGCGTGAGGCTCGGCGCTGACCGGAAAATTGAACAGTTTCTGCGAGCCATGCTCGATGAACTGCAGGGCTGTGATGATACGCAGGACGCCGAGCGCCTGCGGCTGAAATCTGGCGAGACCGTCAAAAAGCTTCATCTAAACTCCATTTTTCCAACCCTGCGGCCCGGCCATAAATTATCACCCGGCGCTGGACCATTCACTTCGCGTGGCCTGTCATCAACAATCGGTGATTGGAAATCACTTCCAGTCTGGACTTCGAAATTTGTTCTCGTTATGGTTGCGTACAGCTCGTTCAAGTTGTATGCCTGCGTGTAGACACTCCAGACCAAACGGGTTCCTAGCCATGAAAAAAGTCGCCGTCAGCCTGTTCGCAATTCTCGCAAGCACCAGTTTCGCCATGGCCGCTGATGCTGGCTGCGATGCCTTCAAATGGCCGGTGACACGCGAGCAGGAACTGTTTCCGGCGGCGCCCGCCGCGCAGTCCGGTGCCTCTCTTGCTTTCGGCGAAGCCGCGGATATGGCGCTGGAGCCGGTCGATGCGGTCAGCTTCACCGTCTCACCGCAACGCGCGCCGGCAGCCGGCACGTTCGGCGCGACGGCAAACGTGTCCGTGCCACCGGAAGGAGAGCTCCAGATCAGCCTGTCCGATGAGGCCTGGGTCGACGTCATTCAGGAGGGCCAAGCCGTGAAATCAGCGGGTTTCAGCGGCGTGAAGACCTGCCCCGGCATCCGCAAGAGCGTGCGCTTCAAGCTGACGCCTGGCGCAGCCACGATCCAGCTCAGCGGCGCCAGGAAAGAGAACCTCAAGGTCGCGGTGCTGGCGCCGGAGTGACCGCGCCCGGACGCCTCTCATCGCACCGGCAGTGCGATGAGAGCAGTTCCGTGCAGGCGAGTACCGGAGGGGATCAGCGGCCCGGCGCGATCAGCGCGAAATAGGCGCCTTGCGGATCGGTGAACTGGGCAATCCATTGGCCGGTCGGCACCGGCATCGGACCCATGACGATCTTGCCGCCATTGTCGGTGACACGTTTGGCGGCTGCGTCGATGGCGTCGACATTGAAGTAGAACAGCCAGACCGGTACCGGCAGCTGTTGCGGCTTGATTCATGATGCCGCCGCCGGATTCAGGGCCGGCCGAGAAGGTCTGATAGATGCCCATCTCGCCGATGTCCATGCTACCGGCATCGGTCCAGCCGAACTGGCTGGAGTAGAAATCGAAGGCCTTCTGGCGGTCGGACGCATAAAGCTCGTGCCAGCCGACATGGCCCGGCGTCGTTGCCGGAAGGACGGGCTGGTCGGGACCATTGGGCTGCAGGAACATGAAGGCGGCGCCTTGCGGGTCGGCGACGACGGAGAAGCGGCCGACGCCGGGAATGTCGTCGGGTTCGCGGTGAACAGTCCCGCCGGCGGCTTTCAGTGCCTCGGTCGAGGCATCGGTATCGCTGGTGTGCACATAGCCGAACCAGGCCGGCTTCAGACCCGTCCTGGCTGCTTCCTCGGGCAGGGTCATCAGCCCGCCCACGCCACGCTCGGCGGAGTTCACCACGATATAGCGCGGCATGCCGGGCGCTTTGTCGAAGGGCTCGGCCCGCCAGCCGACCACGGTGGTGTAAAATGCTTGCGCCGCATCGAGGTCGCTGGTCATCAACTCGTACCAGAAGAAGGGCATTGGGGATTTCGGCATTTTCGGTCTCCTCACCTTCATGCATAGATCGTCGTCCGATCCATCAAAGGACGTTTTCAGCGACGCAAATCCGACAGCGAAGCGGAGAAAGTTCAACGGCTGCGTTGACACATCGTTCCGCACTTCGGCCCACCGGCGGCTTGCACATGCGGCGGTTTTCGACTTTCCTTGGGCAAACGAGGGGTAGTCGTTTCATGCGCCTTATGTCGCTCACGCCTGAGCTTGTGTCACTGTGTCATCGCGAAGAGGTCGATCCCGGACCCGACTGCAGTTGGACGCAGCTGAACGATGAGGATTACCGGACCTTAGCCTTGCGGCTGTCTGAAGAAGCAGACGAGGGGCCTTTGTGGGTGTTCGCCTATGGCTCGCTGATCTGGAAGCCGGCTTTCGAATCCGTCGAACGCCAGCGCGCCACTGCTTTCGGCTGGCACCGCTCCTTCTGCCTCGACATGGTGCGCTGGCGCGGCAGCGTCGCGCAGCCGGGGCTGATGATGGCGCTCGAACGCGGTGGCCGATGCGACGGCGTCATCTACCGCCTGCCCGACGGCGACAAGCCGCAGCAGATCGAAAGACTGCTGCGGCGCGAGATCGACGATCATGAGAGTGTCAGCTCGGTCCGGTGGGTTCCCGTGCGCACCCAGCAGGGCCGGATACGGGCGCTCGGCTTCTGGGTCGGGGTGACGGGCAGGGGAACCTCGCTCGGGCAGCCGCTGGACACGGTGGCGGGGGTGCTTGCCAGAGCCTGCGGCCATGTCGGCTCAGGCGCGGAATATCTCTACAACACCGTCAGCCACCTCGAGGAATTCGGCATCCGCGACCGCAATCTGTGGCGGCTGCAGCAACTGGTTGCCGACGAGATCCGGTCGATCCATGGCGGCGCTACGAGCTCCGGCCTTTCGCCCGTGCCATAGGCTGAAAGCCATAACATGAGTAGTCAAATCATATTATGAGCTGGTCTTTTCAATGGCTTGCGGCGAAAATTGACCAATTGATAAAAAAATAAAACGTGCTAGCCTTCCCCAAAACGAAAACGTGGGGAACTGACGATGCCAGAAGGCCAGTTCAAGGACGGCATTGCCGGCGGCCGGCTTGCCGCCGACCAGTACGCCGAGAATTTTTCCGACCTGCATCCGCCGCTTGATCATCACGAGGCGCTGGTCGAATCCGATCGCTGCTATTTCTGCTACGACGCGCCGTGCATGAATGCATGCCCGACCTCGATCGACATTCCGCTGTTCATCCGCCAGATCTCGACCGGCAACCCGATCGGTTCGGCCAAGACGATTTTCGACCAGAACATATTGGGTGGCATGTGCGCCCGCGTCTGCCCGACCGAGACGCTTTGCGAAGAGGTCTGCGTGCGCGAGGTGGCGGAAGGCAAGCCGGTGCAGATCGGCCGCCTGCAGCGCTACGCCACCGATGTCGCCATGGCCGAGCACAAGCAGTTTTATCCGCGCGCTGAATCGACCGGCAAGTCGGTCGCCGTGGTCGGCGCCGGTCCGGCCGGCCTAGCCGCGGCGCACCGGCTCGCCCGCCATGGCCATGAGGTGACCATACTGGAAGCCCGCCCGAAGGCCGGCGGCCTCAATGAATATGGCATCGCCGCCTACAAGAGCATCGACAATTTCGCCCAGGCCGAGGTCGACTATGTCACGGGGATCGGCGGCATCGATATCCATAACGGCAAGGCGCTCGGCCGCGACTACCAGCTGTCGGACCTGATCCTGAATTACGATGCCGTCTTCCTCGGCATGGGGCTAGGCGGCGTCAATGCGCGGCGCGCGGATGGCGAGGACGCCGATGGCGTTGTTAATGCGGTCGAGTTCATCGCCGAGCTACGCCAGGCCAGCGATCTCGCGAGCCTGCCGGTCGGCCGGCGCGTCGTCGTCATCGGCGGCGGCATGACGGCGATCGATGCCGCGGTGCAGTCGAAGCTGCTCGGCGCCGAGGAGGTGACGATCTGCTACCGGCGCGGCCAGGAACACATGAACGCCTCCGAATTCGAGCAGGATCTGGCCGCGGCCAACGGCGTCACCATCCGCCACTGGCTGCAACCGAAGCGGGTCATCGCCGAAGGTGGCAAAGTGTCGGGCATCGAGCTCGAATACACCGCCATGAACGGCGACAAGCTCGCCGGCACGGGCGAGACACTGACGCTCGTCGCCGACCAGGTGTTCAAGGCGATCGGCCAGAGCTTTGTGCCGGCGGCACTTAACGGCAGCGGTGCTGCGATCGAACTCGAAGCCGGCCGCATCAAGGTCGATGCGGAAGGGCGCACCTCGCTCGCCAATGTCTGGGCCGGCGGCGACTGCATTTTTGGCGGTGACGATTTGACGGTTTCGGCCGTGGCGCAAGGCCGCGATGCGGCGGAGAGCATCAACCGGAGTCTGGCACAGGGATAGAGATCATGGTGGAATCAGGCATCGCGCGTCACTACGACGTCTCGGATCTTGAGCAGCACATTCTTGCCGTGCTCGCCGATACCGGCGTGGAAATTGCCCAACTACGCGCTGGCGATCTCGAAGCGGTCGACGAGTTCCACATTGGCGGTATCGCCGCCACCAGGGAACTCATCGGCCAGATGGGTTTGAAGCCGGGGGCCAGGCTGCTCGACATTGGTTCCGGCGTGGGTGGTCCAGCCCGCTTCGCCGCCAACAATGCCGGCGCCGATGTCACCGGCATTGATCTGACGCAAAGCTATGTCGACATCGCGACCAGCCTGTCGAAGCGGGTGGGAATGGCCGACAAAGTCCGGTTCGTGCAGGGCAGCGCGCTGGACATGCCGTTCAGCAACAAAAGCTTTGATACGGCCATGATCCTGCATGTCGGCATGAATCTTCCCGACAAGAAAAAGCTGATGAGCGAGGCGGCGCGTGTGCTCAAGCCGGGCGGCGTCTTTGCCGTCTACGATGTGATGCGGCTCAAGGCAGGTGCGCTGACCTATCCGCTGCCATGGGCATCCGACGAGAGCATGTCCTTCGTTGCCACGCCCGACGACTATCGTTCGGCTGCCGCCGCCGCGGGGTTCTCTGTAACCGCCGAGCGCCCTCGTGGCGCCTTCGCCATCGAATTTTTCGACACGATACGGGCGCGCATGGCTGCGGCGCAGGCGGAAGGAAAAAAGCCGCCGCCTGGCGTTAATCTTATCATGGGCGAGAACGCCGGCACCAAGATCGCCAATCTCACCCCCGCGCTTAAAGGCGGCATTCTCGCACCCGTGGAAATGCTCCTTCGTCTCGGTTGAAAGGGACCTGTCATGGCAGACATCCGCAACAATTTCGTCGGCATCAAATCGCCCAATCCGTTCTGGCTGGCTTCGGCGCCGCCGACCGACAAGGCCTACAATGTCATCCGCGCCTTCAAGGCGGGCTGGGGCGGCGTCGTGTGGAAGACGCTGGGCGAAGAAGGTCCGCCGGTGGTCAACGTCAACGGCCCGCGTTATGGCGCGATCTGGGGGGCGGACCGGCGCCTGCTCGGCCTCAACAATATCGAGCTGATCACCGACCGCGATTTGCAGGTCAATCTGCGCGAGATCAAGCAGGTCAAGAAGGACTGGCCCGACCGCGCCATCGTCGTCTCACTGATGGTGCCATGCGTCGAGGAAAGCTGGAAGGCGATCCTGCCGGTGGTCGAGGATACCGAAGCCGACGGCATCGAGCTCAATTTCGGCTGCCCGCACGGCATGTCGGAACGCGGCATGGGCGCGGCTGTCGGCCAGGTGCCTGAATACATCGAAATGGTGGTGCGCTGGTGCAAGGCCAACACCCGCATGCCTGTCATCACCAAGCTGACGCCGAATATCACCGATGTGCGCAAGCCGGCGCGCGCCGCACTCTCCGGCGGAACCGACGCGGTGTCGCTGATCAACACCATCAACTCGATCACCGGCGTCGACCTCGACAGTTTCGCGCCGCAGCCGACCATCGACGGCAAGGGCTCGCATGGCGGCTATTGCGGCCCGGCGGTGAAGCCGATTGCCATGAACATGGTGGCCGAGATCGCCCGCGATCCGGAAACGCGCGGCCTGCCGATCTCCGGCATTGGCGGCATCACCACCTGGCGCGATGCGGCTGAATTCATGGCGCTCGGCGCCGGCAATGTGCAGGTGTGCACGGCGGCGATGACATACGGCTTCAAGATCGTGCAGGAGATGATCGCCGGTCTCGAAAACTGGATGGACGAGAAAGGCCACGCCTCGCTCAACGACATTGTCGGCCGCGCCACGCCCAACGTCACCGACTGGCAGTATCTCAACCTCAATTACATCGCCAAGGCGCATATCGACCAGGACGCCTGCATCAAATGCGGCCGCTGCCACATCGCCTGCGAGGACACTTCGCACCAGGCGATCACCAACATGGTCGACGGCGTCAGGCATTTCGAGGTGATCGAGGCCGAATGCGTCGGCTGCAATCTGTGCGTCAATGTCTGCCCGGTCGAGAACTGCATCACCATGGAGCCGCTGGCCGCCGGCGTGATGGACCAGCGCACCGGCAAGCCGGTGTCGCCGGTCTATGCCAATTGGACGACACACCCGAACAACCCGATGGCCAAGGTGGCTGCGGAGTAGACTTGGGTTCCTCGCCCCGATCGACGTCTACGTTGTGCACTCATCTTCTGTGACTGGTCGGCGTGAGGGCTTGGTTGCCACGTGGTTCCCCCAATCCGTCGCTGCTTCGCAGCGCCACCTTTCCCCCCTCCGGAGGGAAAGGAAGGGAGCTTTACTGACGAACGTTGACGGCAAAAACTTGGCGCCGTTCCTCTCCCCCGTCGATCGGGGGAAAGGTGGCTCCGGCGAAGCCGAGACGGAGTGGGGGTCGATCAGCGTAATATAAGACAATGCATGCGCCAAGCCGCCATACACGCTATCGCCACAGACCAGCCGCCCAGAAATGTGTGCAGGCCGCAGAGCGGGATGCCCAAGTTCTGTGAAGCCATCGCTATATGTGAATTTCCGCATTTTCCTATTGCAGATAAGTTTTATCCGCGATAAAAGATATCCATGAATGGGAGCGCAACATCATGAAGCTGGGCGAAGGTGTAGAAGCGGCCATCCATTGCGCGGCCACCCTGGCCAGCGTGGAGGGCAACAGCACGATGCCGGGTGCTGCCTTGGCAGAGTCCTTCGGCCTGTCGCCGAGCTATCTGCTGAAACATCTGAACCAGCTGACGGCTACGCGGATCCTGGAATCGGTGCCGGGACCGGCGGGCGGCTACCGGCTGGCGCGTCCGGCCGAGCGCATCACGCTGCTCGATATCGTGCTTGCGGTCGAGGGTCGCGAGCCGGCCTTCCGCTGCGGCGAGATCCGCCAGCGCGGCCCGGTCAAGATCGATGCTTCGGCCTATGTGAAGCCGTGCGGCATCAATGCCGCGATGCTGAAGGCCGAGCGCGCCTATCGCGCGGCCCTTGCGGAAACCCGGTTGTCCGACATCGTGGCTGACTACAAGGCCGAAGGCGATCCGCGATCGTTTGCCGCCAGCTGTGCCTTTGTCGCGCGCCATCAGCGGCCGCAGAAACCCGCTGCAGCCAAGCAAAGTTAACCCCCGCCAGACAGAAAGGAAAGACGATGAAACAGAGACTGCAATTCTTCGCCAAGGCGCCTGAGATCATGAAAGCCGTGTCGGCGCTCAACAAGGCGGTCGACGAATGCGGGCTTGAAGTGAGCCTGCTGCATTTGATCAAGCTCCGCGCCTCGCAGATCAATGGCTGCTCCTACTGCGTCGAGATGCATAGCCGCGAGGCGAGGCGCGATGGCGAAACCGAGACACGGCTCTATCTGGTTTCGGCCTGGAAGGAATCGCCGCTGTTTTCCGAGCGCGAACGCGCGGCGCTTGCTTGGACCGAGGCAACGACCCTGATCGCCAACAATGGCGTTTCGGACGAACTCTATGCCCGCACGCTAGAGCACTTCTCGGAAGAGGAACTGGTCAAGCTGTCGGTCGCGATCGGCATGATCAACACCTGGAACCGGCTCTGCATCCCGTTCCACGCCATTCACCCGATGCCGGCTGCCAAAGCAGCCTGACCGTCCGGTTAGTCATGGAGCGCCGTGGAAAGGGCGGCGCTCCACCTGTTTCATGCTTAAGTACGGGGAAGATTTCATGCCTGTCGATTTGCCTTCGACCTTTTTGTTTCTCGGCCGCCTGTTGCTCGGCGGCGCCTTCGTTTGCGCCGGCCTGCGCAATGTTCAGAACGAGACCTTCCTGACCGGGCTGATGACCGCGCGCGGCGTGCCGCAGGCGAGATTGGCGTTGTGGGCCGGCATCGTCCTGCAGACCATTGCCGGCGCGCTGTTGATGGCCGGCCTGTGGACTGCGACCGCCTGCGCCGTGCTGCTGCTGTTTCTCATCGTCGCCACGCCGATGTTCCACAATTTCTGGGACCATCAGGGCCCGGACCGGGCCTCGCGCATCAACGGCTTCGTCGGCAACGTCGCCCTGGCCGGAGGCTTTCTCACGCTGATCGCACAGTCGCTGTAAGGTCACGCCGCGAAGCGCAAACCGCCATCGCAGGTCAGCACCTGGCCGGTCATGAAGCCGTTCGAGACGAGAAAGGCGATTGCGCCGGCGACGTCTTCGGCGCGGCCGATCCTGCCCACCGGGGTTTTGCCGGCATATTCGCTGAACACCGCCTGCCGCTGGTCTTCGGCCAGAAAATCCCACCATGGCGTGTCGATGACGCCGGGCGCCACGACGTTGACGCGCAGAGGCTTCAGTTCGACCGCCAGGATCGGCACCACCGTCAACAGCATGCCGTTGACGGCGGCGATGCCGGCCACGCCGGGCACCGACAATTGTGCCGACACCGCCGAGATGAAAGTGACCGATCCCGATCTGTTGAGCGTCGGCAAGGCTGCCTGCAAACAGGACAGCTGCGGCCGGACTTTCTCGTCGACGCCGCCGGCGATGTCTGAGAGGTCGAGGGTTTCGAACCGCCCAAGTCCCTTGCCGCCGCTGGCAGCCAGCACGAGGTGATCGAACGGTCCGAGTTCCCCAAAGAACTGGCGGACTTCGTCCGGCTTCGAAGCATCGAAGGCAGCTTTCTCGGCGGCGCCGCCGAGGCTCTTCCAAGCGCTGGTGAGCTTGTCCTGGTTTCGTCCGGTGATGGTCACCTTCATGCCCGGGCCAAGCAGTTTTCGCGCCGTTGCCAGGCCGATGCCGGATGAGCCGCCGATGACGACCGTGTGTTCGATCTTGCCGGTCATGAATGCTGTTCCTTCGATTTTGGGGAAGCCTGGCCGACGAAGTCGAGGCTCAGGGTTCGCAATTGCTGTCTGGCCTTGGCGTCATAGGCTTGTGCTTCGGCGCGGGATTCCTTTTGGCCGTCGAAATAGAGGCCACTGCGGCCCTCCAAGGCGGGCGATGTCGCGAGGTTGAGAATGGCGTCGGCGCCGGTCTCGACCGAGCTCCATGGCGTCACGCCGGCCTGGCGGACCATGGTGGTGTTCATGTAGCTCGCCGGATGCAGAGCGTTGATGGTGACGCCGCTGCCTTTCAACTCTCCGGCCAGGTCGATGGTGAACAGGATCTGCGCCAGCTTGCTCTGGCAATAGGCGCGCACGCCGTCATAGGAACGTGTCAGCATGACATCGCCGAAATCGATCGCCTGCTGGCCGGCCGAAGCGACGTTGATGATGCGCGCCGGCGAACTCGCCTTGAGCAGCGGCAGCAGTTCCGAGGTCAGCAGGAAACCGGCGAGATAGTTGACCGCAAAGCGCAGTTCGAAGCCGTCGGCGCTGAGCTGTCGCTTGGCGCCGGCCGTGCCGATGCCGGCATTGTTGATGAGGACGTCGAGCCGGTCGGTTTTTGCGCGTACGGCCTCGGCGAGGCGGCGGACCTCGGC
>NZ_JAMYQZ010000114.1:0-17082 GCF_040321145.1 Mesorhizobium sp. M0514 | reverse complement strand
AGAGGTGGCTCGGCGAAGCCGAGACGGAGTGGGGAGCGCCATATCAGATTTCACTCGGTCGTCGGCTCAACCAGCTCAGGGCCGGAGATAGGCCGCCACCCCACCGCGCTATTTCAGCGGCAGAAACAGCTCAAGCACCACCTCGCGCACCGGTCCATTCGACGAAAAGTGTCGCTGGCAATAGATCGGAAAGTCGCGCGCCTCCTCGCCGCTGGCCGGAAGCCATTCGCGGTAGAGGTAGAGCGCTGCCGGCTCGAGATTGTTGGTGTTGCCGGGGTAGCGCAGCACCGCGCAGCGTCCGCCGGGGATCACGCCGGCCTTCATCTGCGCGCCCTCGATCGGCCCATCCTCTACCGGCAGCTCGGTTCCGGCGCAGATGTCCATGCTGTAGTCGGCCGGGTTCGCCGGCTCCCTTTCGGAACGGAAGATGTTGAAGGTCGAGCTTGTCTCGGGCGAGAGGCCGGCCGCCTTTCGCCAGGCGATGAAGCGCTGGATGGTGTCAGGAAGCGTCGCCCGATCGCCGCGATGCTCCAGGATCGCCACCGGCGTGGGCGGCACATCCCGGATCATCACGTCGCCGGGTTCAAGAATTATCTGCATGAGCGTGGTCCTTGCTTTGTCGAGCGGCCCGAAGGCCATGAGCCACGCCCCCCAGTCGGGAGACTTCCGGAACGACGAAGGCGATTGTCCGAACCGCTGCCGAAAAGCGCGGGCGAAGGCATCCGGTGCGTCGTAGCCGGCATCCATCGCTATGTCGGTGACGCTGTGGGCGTCGCTCTCGGCCAACCGGTACGAAGCGCGTTTCAGGCGGGCGAGCTGGACATAGCGATGCACGGACACCCCGAAGGTGGACGTGAACTGCCGGTGAAAATGGAATTTCGAGAACGCCGCAACGCCGCTCAACGCTTCCAGGCCCAGATCGTCGTCGAGATGCTGGTCGATATGATCCAGCACCCGCCGCATCCGGGCATGGTAGTTTTCAAGTGGCGTCATCAAACGTCTCGTCCTGCGTGGCGACACCAGATAGGCGCGTCAGGGCATTTCGCGCTCGACCGATATTGCGGTTTGACACGGATGGATGGCTGTTCGCTAGGCGGGTGCTTGGAGGTGCGCCAGGTCTGCTCGAGAGCGATGCGGCTGCGGAGTCGGCATCACGGGCGCGAGGGGCAGCGTCTCCGCTGCGCATTCGAGATTGCGGAAGGCTGTGCGCGGGCGGGCTGACGGTCGAATTTCCGCCTTTGAATGTCCGGCGTTGAATGCCATATTCGTCGGATGGAAATGGATGCCTGCGAAATGAAGGTAGTCGATGGTTGGTCGTACCTCACGATCGACCAAGCGCTTGGTCTAAATCCCAAAATTCCGAAGCGTTGCCCAGAGTGCCATGGCGCTGTCCGTGCACACCGCGAAAGCAACAATGGGATGCGCGCTCATTTCGAACACATCGACGGCCATGATGGATGCTCACTGAAACCGCGAACCTTCTCAGGCAAACGGTCCATGCATCCTCACGCATTATCATGACCGATAAGCACCCGCACTGGCGACAGGTGAGACTGAGGATAAGAAGCTACTCGCCATACGCAACGCGCCGAAGCAGCTATCATAGACGCGACTGGCCAATGCCTGACCTATCAACAAACTAACCAAAACAAAGCAGTATGTTATACTTCGTGTACCCAAGACTCGATTCCGTTCGGGATGCGATGTATGCAATCCGAATTGGGATGGGTGGAGCATCATGGCTCTTGCATGTGGGGCGGTATGTCAGCCGGCGGAGGTGCGTCGGGAAATAGAGTCGTTTGGTTCAAGCACCAGCCCGATCCGGGTGGACACAGATTCAGGCGAGGGATTTCTCAAATCGATGGGAAATCCGATGGGTTCTGCGATACTTGTGTCGGAATTGGTGTCTGGAGAATTGGCTTCTTGGCTTGGCCTCAAGGTGCCGCCGTTTGCCATAGTCCACGACTGTCAAATAGACCTGACTATGGAAAGGAATGGGGCGCGCATGGTGCCGCCCATGTTCTTTTCACGCGCCGTTGATGGAACCCCACACGACGGAGGAGACACTTTTTTGTCTCGTCTCCGAGAGCCTGGTGACGTGGCGTTGCTGGTTGTTTTCGATACGTGGGTCCGCAATTGGGACCGGTTTTTTGATGGACAAGACAACGCCGACAACCTACTTTATGTGAAGGCTGAGGGGCGTCGTAAATACGATCTTGTGCCCATCGATCATTCAAGCTGTTTTATTGGGAATGACGTTGATTTTCCTATGGGGCCGGCCCCTGAGGCATGGGTCCTAGACCCAAATGTATATGGTAAGTTTCCGGCCTTCGATCCATATATCGACGCGAAGTCAGTCAAGCGCGCCGTCGAGAAGCTGTCTCAATTAAAGCGCGATTTCGTGGTTGAAGTCGTTAATTCTATTCCTGCACAATGGGGCTTTGGCCCCAACGCCGCGCTCTCGCTGGTCGATTTGATTTGTGAGCGCGGCCAATATGTGGTGAACACGATCTCAGGGCGATTGGTGGATGAACCGGAAATCCCGGGGTTGGTAAAATGATCCGAGAGTCACAAGGCTATTTTTCGCTCGTTCAATACTCAGAGTTCCCGGAGCGGGCTGAGTTTGTGAACATTGGCGTCATTGTGTTCGCTCATGCTTCGGTTTTTGTGAAGTTTAGCCATAGCCCGCGCCGCGCCGAGCAGGCGTTCAAAATCCATCTCGGTAACCATTTTCAGCACCTGAAAGAATCGATGGAAGGTCGATTGCGGTATGAATTTGGTAACGGCTGGGACAGGGAAAAGATCGAGAAATTTATAGGGCTCAGGTCTGGGAAGGTTCGCCTGTCCCCGGTTCGATCTGTGTTGGTTAAAGACCCCGAGAAGCTTGTCAGCGAACTGTTCGAAAAGCTGGTTGGTGAGGTACCCAGCTCGCCGCGCGGCCAAAGGCTGTCGACAAAACTGGCGCAAGCTTTTCGTTCTAATGGCGTCGAAGACTTCCTCGTGAAGCCTGACCCCGTCCATCTTTCCGGAGGCGTAAAGATCGAGGTTCCCTTTGCCTATCAGAATGGAGCCTTCAATCTGATTGACGCCGTGTCGCTTGCGGGTGACCCGGATAAGGCGCTCAACCGCGTCAGCCCGCATATGATAGAAGGCGAACTTCTTTACCAAGAAACCGCCCTTGATCGACCTGCTCGCTTAGTGGTGGTCGGGGACGATGCGCAGGCACAGGATGCGGAATTCGTAAACATGATTGCGGAGCAAATGGACCGCCACCATGTCCGATTCTATACCCTAAATGAGATCGAGCCGTTGGTTAGGGACATTCGCCAGAATTACGTCCTCCATCGCTAGTTCCGCGTTCGACGCCTTGCAATTTGTCAATCGCGGTTTCAAACCCCTTTCGCCTTCATATGCTTTAAGCTTCCGGGCGGCTCCGTTGAGCCGCTCGGATTTCACGCCAAGGGCTACAGGATGTAGGGACCGTTGGCTTGCGCCCGAATCCACCCGTTTTCTATTGGCCCGGTGATGTCGCCTCCACCAGCGACACCCCGTTCAACCCCGCAACAATATCCGACAGCGCCGGCACGAATTTCTCGCCGTGGCCGGTGGTGACCGCCGTGGCAAAGCCATTGCGCACCGCAGCGCCGATCGGGTTGGCCACGCCGGCTGATTGCGCGAAGGAGGCGAGGTAGGTCATGTCTTTCAGCGCGTTGACGATTGCGAAGCGTTGGGCGTTTTCGTTGCGGTTGAGGATGAAATCGAAGAAGGCCTGGTAGAAGCCGCAATCCATGCGGCTGCCGGAGATGACGCTGTTGAAGACCTGCGGCGTCAGGCCGGCTTTGGCGCCCAGCGTCAGCGCTTCGGAATAGATGGCGGAATAGCCCATCGAGACGAAATTGTTGAGCAGCTTCATGGTGTGGCCGCTGCCGGTCGGGCCGGTGGGAACGACGCGCGCGGCAAAGGCTTCGAGCACCGGGCGTGCGCGGGCGACCACTTCGGCCGCACCGCCGACCATGACGTCGAGTTTGCCTTCGGCGGCTTCCTTGGGCGTGCGCGCCAGCGGCGCGTCGATCAGCGTCATGCCCTGCTCCGCGAGGTCGGCGGCAAGCGCTGTCGTCGATGACGGGTTGGAGGTCGAGCAGTCGATGATCAGCAGCGGCGTCTTGGCCGAGGCCAGTCCGTCCGGGCCCTTGACCAGTGCCTCGACCTCGCGCGAGCCGGTGACGCACAGGATGACGATGTCGCAGGCAGCGGCGAGGTCGCGCGGGCTGGCCGCTTCAGTGGCACCGGCCGCAATCAGCCGGTCGGCTGCGGTGCGGCTGCGGTGGACATGCACCGTCAGCGGCCAGCCTTTGCGCAGCAGATTGTCGGCCATGCCGGCGCCCATGCTGCCCAGGCCGATGAAGCCGATGCGTTCTTTCATGCAATCCTCCCATGGCTCGTGCCAGCGGGCCGAACTTTCGTCACCTTGCGGCGGGCACCCGTCGATGCAATTCTTTGAATAAGATTCGGCCTTCGAACAAGAATCGAACCGGAGTGCCACCGATGGCGGAGCCCATGACTTTCGACGCCATACCGCAGGCGCTCAACCTGCGGACGGGTCTGGTCAACACGCTGATTGCGCAGATCGAATCCGGTGACCTTGCGCCGGGGCAGCGGCTGCCGACCGAGCAGGAGATTGTTGCTGCCACAGGCGTCAGCCGCACCGTGGTGCGCGAGGCGCTGGCGGCGCTGCGTGCGCGCGGGCTGATTACCACGCGCCAGGGGCTCGGCGCCTTCGTCGCCAAGGATCCGCCGCCGAAGACGTTTTCCGTGCTGCCCGACGATCTCGAATCGATCGACGAGGTGCTGCGCGTGCTCGAACTGCGCATGGGCATCGAGGTCGAAGCGACAGGCCTCGCCGCCGAACGGCGCAGCGAGGCAGCGCTCCAGCAGATGAGCGCGCGGCTCGACGCGCTGGAGGCGGCGGTGCGCGCCGGCGGCTCCGGCTCGGAAGAGGATTTCGGCTTCCACCGCGCCATTCTGGCGGCGACGCAGAACCCGAATTTCACCCGGCTGTTCGACACGTTCGGCAGCGCCATGGTCCCGCGCCATTGGACGCGGCTCGACCGGATGACGGAGGCCGAGCGGGAAAAATATCTCGACCGCATGCAGCGCGAGCATCGCGCCATTCTCGGGGCCATCGAAGCCAGGGACGTCAACGCCGCGCGCCGCGCCATGCGCAGCCATCTGACCAAGAGCTATGCCCGCTTCGAGGATCTGCGCGACAAAGCTGTTCACGATTAGGGGGCCAACCACGGTTGACGGACTGCTCATCCGGCGACCCCGCCGGAGATCGAGTTCGCGAATCAGCGACATGTTCCTCCCGGCTCCAACCGTTGCAGTCTTACCCGGTTGTCATACAACCCTGTAATCTGGTAAATCCCAGGAAGAGGGAATGTCAATCGCGTTGCCATGCGGTATGAGGCTCCCTGAAAAATCGCAATCATGGAGCCGGCATTGCCGGCGAAGCCGCAAGTCAGGAACAGCGAGATGCATTCACGGAAATTTGGCCGTACCGGCAGATCAGTCAGCGAGATCGGCTTCGGCGCCTGGGCGATCGGCGCCGCCTGGGGCGAGGTCAATGATGACGATGCGGTCGCCGCCCTGCATGCTGCGCTCGATGCCGGCGTCAGCTTCCTCGACACGGCCGACGTCTATGGCGACGGCCGTTCGGAAAAACTGATCGCACGGGTGATGAAGGAACGTGGCGGCGCGCGCCCGTTCATCGCCACCAAGGCCGGACGGCGGCTGTCGAAGCAGAGCGTCGAAGGCTATAGCGTCGAGAACCTCACCGGCTGGATCGACCGCAGCCTGACATACCTAGAGACGGACACGCTCGACCTAGTGCAGCTGCATTGCCCGCCGACCGATCTCTATTACCACCCGGAAGTGTTCGAGCGTCTCGACAAGCTCGCCGAGCAAGGCAAGATCCGCAATTACGGCGTCAGCGTCGAGCGTGTCGAAGAGGCGCTGAAGGCGATGCAATATCCCGGCGTCGTCAGCGTGCAGATCATCTTCAACGCCTTTCGCCAGCGCCCGGCCGAGCTGTTCTTCGCTGAGGCGAAAAAGAACGATGTCGCCGTCATCGCCCGCGTGCCGCTGGCCAGCGGCCTGCTGTCCGGCAAGTTCAGGACGGACACCAAGTTCGAGACCACCGACCATCGCCTGTTCAACAGGAATGGCGAAGCCTTCGATGTCGGCGAGACGTTTTCGGGCGTGCCCTATGAGGTCGGGCTGGCGGCGGTCGAGAAGGTGCGGCCGCTGGTGTCAGGCGACACCACCATGGCGAAATTCGCGCTGCGCTGGATCCTGATGTTCGACGCTGTGACGGTTGTCATCCCCGGCGCCCGCAATCCGGCGCAGGCGGTTTCCAATGCGGAAGCGGCTGAGCTTGCGCCGTTATCCTCCGAGTTGATGGCCAAGGTGAAGGCGGTCTATGATGAGAACATCAAGCCCTACGTGCATCAGCGCTGGTGAGCCAGCGCCTGCCGCCCTCGACCGGCTGACTGACCAGAGGTCAGCCGGGGCAAAATTGCGCTCGTCGTTACAAGCTGTGCAGCGGATCCTTTGATCCACCGGTCATTTAATCGGCCGTGCCGCTTGTTATTGTGCAGTGCAGCAACGATATTGCTGCGTGTGCGTTGTGTGCACGAGTCTGCCCATTCCGGCGCGCAAGGATACCAATTTGCGAGACATATCCGATACGATCGCCCGGCTGAGCGCGATGCGCCGCCGGCCAGCCGGTGCAGGACAGAGCAAGGAAGATCACCTGTCCGAGATGACATGGTTCGGGTCCAATCCGGGCGCCTTGCGTGCGCGGCTTTATCTTCCTGAAAACCTGCCGAAGCAGGCGGCGCTGGTCGTGGTGCTGCATGGCTGTACCCAGACTGCCGCCGGCTACGACCATGGTTCCGGCTGGACCGAACTTGCTGCCGATCAGGGTTTTGCCGTGCTTTTCCCCGAGCAGCAGCGCGCCAACAACGCCAATCTTTGCTTCAACTGGTTCGTGCCAGGCGATATAAGCCGCGACAGCGGCGAGGCGCTGTCCATCCGCCAGATGATCGAGGCGGCGGTGGTCACCCACGGTCTCGACCGCAAGCGGATATTCGTCACCGGTCTTTCCGCCGGCGGCGCCATGGCGGCGGTGATGCTGGCGACCTACCCGGACGTGTTTGCCGGTGGCGCGATCATTGCCGGGCTTGCCTATGGCAGCGCCTCGACCATCCCCGAAGCCTTCGACCGCATGCGTGGTCATGGCGGACCGTCCAGAAGCGACCTGCAGCGTCTGTTGCGGGAAGCTTCGCCGCACAAGGGGCCGTGGCCGAGGATTTCGGTCTGGCAGGGCTCGGCCGATACGACCGTGGTGCCTTCCAATGCCGACGCGGTGCTGGCGCAATGGCAGGGCGTGCACGGCCTCGCTCAAGCGCCGACACGCACGGAAAAGGTCGACGGTCAGAGCCGAAAAGTCTGGTCCGATGGCAAAGGCCGCGACGTGGTCGAGGCATACAGCATTGCCGGCATGGGCCATGGCACACCATTGCAGGCGAGCGGCGACAATGCTCTCGGCAAAGCAGGGCCGTTCATGTTGGATGTCGGGATTTCCTCGACGCGCCACATCGCCCGTTTCTGGGGGCTGACGAAGCCAGAGGTACGACGCACGGCGAAAGCCGAGGCCGCTTCAGGCACTGCATTGCAGCCTTTCTCGCCGAAGGAAAAACCGCGAGCTGTCCGTGTCGATCCGGCCCCGGAGCCTGTCAATCCGCCAGGCGGTCCGGCGGGCGGGATTACCAAGGTCATCGAGGACGCGCTGCGGGCAGCGGGATTGATGCGCTGAGGCGGAGGCTCGCCCCGCACGAAGGACAAGGGCAAGCACCAGCATCATTATCGCAGCAGGCCTTCGTCCTCGAACGCATCCCAGCCCTTCAGTCCGGGCGGCGGGCCCTCCGTGTCCCGGGCGTTCCTCGCAGTGCGCGCTTGGCCGGTGCCCTTTCCCGCGCGCGTCAACGCGGCCTTGCCCGCGCCGCGCCGCCTGTTCTCGGCGACTTCCTGGACATCCTGCTCTCTCCAGACTGTTGCCAAATCGCGGTCCAGGACGTCTTCGATGTGGCGCGGGTCGAAAACGTGGAAGGTGACAGACTTTGATCGCCCACGCATCTTGACGGTACGTGTGCCGGTGCTTTGCAGCCGACCGTCCTTGAGCCATTTGTGGCGCTCGCGCGAAGAGATCGTAAGGATATCCTCGACCTCGCGCGGAAGCACAGGCAGCGCCTCCACTCCCTCCAGTGTTTTGGAGATGCTGGCAGAGGCGGCCTTGAACGCTTCCGCTTCGGATTTCGACATTCGCAATGCGATGCGGCCCGTCTCGGCCTTGACGTGCTTCCTGACTGCCCATGGCAGGCGGGCTCTGACTTCACGTTCGATCCCCTTGGAGCGCACGGCGGACCCGAGTGTCGCTGACGGCGACAACGGCCATTCGGCAATCAGTTGCGGGGACGGGCTCATGCTTTCCTGGGGCTGGTTCCGTTGGTTCGATGCTAACACGGCAAGAGCCGGTCAAGCCAAGGCAACAGCGAAAAGGGGCAGGTCCGAATAGACCCGCCCCTTATGGCCGAAATTGAATGTCGCTCGCAGCGCGCCGACAGCACCCTTGGCCCCGCCGCCGTATGGCGGCGGGGCTCGATGATCAAAGTGGGCTGGCGTTGCGCGTTCTGTCGCGCTCGGCCTCGATGTCGGTGTAGGGGTCGGCATTGGCATCGAAGCCGGTCCAGCCACCGGCTTCGTAGGCGCGTCGGCGGTCTTGCAGATCGACCGAGTTGGACTCGCCAAGAATACGCTCGGCCTCATCGGCGAGTTCGTCGCTGACCCTGGCGGTCACCATCGTGCCACCGCGGCGAACGCCCTCCGCATAGACATGCGCATCCCTTTCGGGGACGCCTGACTCGGTCAGCGCCCCGACGATGCCACCGGCAGCGCCACCGACGACCGCGCCGCCAACGGCGCCGACCGCGGTGGCGGCCAGCCATCCTGCGGCCACGACCGGACCGACGCCAGGAATGGCCATGATGCCGAGCCCTGTCAGAAGCCCGCCGGCGCCGCCAATGACGGCTCCAAGACCGGCGCCGCCGGCTGCATCCTCGGCGGCGTTGGAAGTGTCGCCGTCGCCGTACCAGTCATCCGAATTGTTGGCGACGATGCTGATGTCGGCCTGCGGCACTCCGATTGCCTCCAGTTCGCCGACGGCATCGGAGGCATCATCGTAGTTGTCGAAAAGTCCGGTTACGGTTTTCATGGTCTTGATCTCCTCGATCTGGTTCAGAGGTTCAGTTGGCGCCGGCAACGACGTTGCCCTGATAATCGAGCGCCACGGTCGTGGTCTTGCCATCCTTGGTGGCCTGACCGCGCCAGATGCCCTGGTCGTCTTTGGTCAGCTTGGACACGCCGGAGAAGCCGGCATCCTGAATGCGGCTCTTCGCCTGATCCTCGGTGAAGCTGTTGGCACCCGGGATCGGGGCGGCCGGATTGGTGGTGTCGGTCGTGCTCACGGCCGGGGTGGTGGAGCTGGTGGTCGACGATGCATTGTCGGCGGAAGCGATCTTCTCGACCATTTCCTGATGCATTTTGAGCGTCGGCAAGGTCTCGGAGGCGAAGGTCTTCAACTGCGCGTTGTCGCCGTCCTTGGCGTAGCTCTCGAACAGCGTGACCGCCTCCGAATGCGCATCGCGCTGCATCTGGACATAGGGCTTGTCGACGGCATCGTTGGCATTCTGCAGAGCCTCCAGATCGGCCTTGTGCTTGGCGTCCAGCTCCGTCGGCACTTTCAGCTTCTGTTCGCCGGCGATGGTCGCAAGCTTGGCGTTGGCGGCGCCGTGATCGTCGATCATCTTCTTGGCGAAATCCTTGACGCCTTGATCCTGGGCCTTGCCTTCTGCGATCTTGCTGGAGTCCACTTCGAACAGGCCGCCGATGGCAGCCTTGTCGACAAAGTCCTGAGCACTGTCGGCGGCGAAGGCGGGCAGGGCGAAGACCATGGCTGTGGCGGTGGCCAGCGAAGCTAGAAGAACACGTGTTTTCATGGACAGAGATCCTCGTTGGGGCACACATCGTGCTGTGAGCCTAACCAGTGCGGCCAAGCTTTGTTCCGCCGCCCAAGCGTTATAACCGGGAGGGTCGATGCCGCGATGATGGCCCCTCGTCAGCGGCTTTTTGCGCCTTTGCCATGCCGACGCTGAGGACGGCGGCCGGCTCGACGGGCGCCTTGCAAGTCGATCAAAAAGGGAAACGAGGCCCTTGGCCGCCGGCAAATGAACACCGCCCGCGGTGGCCTATCGAGGTTCAGCGATCGTTGCGTTCGAGGCGGCGCGCAACCTCTGTTTGTGCGACCTGCAGCAGCGTGTCTATTTCGAACATCGCCGCCGCATGGCCGCCGTCGCGAATGACACGGCGGGCGCGGTGGAGCAGGTCGGAGACCGTCCGCAGCGTTTCAGCATGGCTCGATCGATTCGACAAATGCGTGCCCTCCATCAGCCACAACCGTTGGATCGGGAGAGTGTTCCCAAAGTTGGCGGCCGGCCCGGCGAATGACCGTGACGGCAGGCAGCGGAACCATCCTTGTCCGTTGGCCGTTCCCCCTGCCTCAACGAAAGGAACAGCCATGGCCGAGAACGACACCCCGAAGGACACCCCCAAGGACACCCCGAAGATGTCCGCCCGAGAGGCCCAGGAGGCCCTGGAGAAGCAGGTCGCATCGCTGAAGCGCGAGATCAGCAAGATCAACCGGACGCTTGCCGACCGCGCAGAAGATGCCGTCGGCGAAGCCGGCGGCTGGTACGGCAGCGCGACCGAGCGCGCGGCACGGGCAACGCAGCAGCTGAGATCGCAGGCGCAGACGGTGTCCGAAGCCGTCCAGCAAAATCCCGGCACCATCAGCAGCGCTTTCGTGCTTGGCGGCATTGCCGGGTTGTTGATCGGCATGCTGCTCGGGCAAAGCCAGGAACGCGACCGAAGCTGGTTCTAGTGGGGTATCTTGTGACCTATTGCGCCCGCCGGCTTTGCTGGCGGGCTTTGTATGGACGCCAGATCACTGTGGCTTTGAGTGAAAAACTCCCCGCTCGGGTAAACGGGATTTGTGGTCGGCGCCGCCCGCGCGGCGCCCTCGACAGGTGAGTTGAGTTTCCCTGCCGCGGTCGTATGTTGTTGACCGCAGTGGAGGATCACAAATGCCCATTCGACGCAAAGCCACCGAGGCCGGCGTTTTGCAGCCATCCGAACTCGAGCTGTTGGGCCGTGTATTCGAGCAGCTTAAGCGCGACGGTCAATCGCCGGAAGCACGCGACGCCATCGCATCCCGGATTATCGCGAACTATATGGCCGGCGTGGTCGACGAAGCCGAGCTCGTCAGTCTTTCGAGGCAACCGCTGGGCCGGTAGTGCGCTTTCCATTCCGGGTTCAGAAGAGTTTCAGGTCGTCAAATCAGAGGGATAAGGCAATGCCGGCTGACCCACCGATAGAGCGACGGTCGCATATCCGTGATCTTGTTCTGAAGGAAGCGACAATCCGCGTTGGCGACGCCAGTATCAATTGTCTGGTTTGTAACCAGCACGCCCACGGCGCGGAGCTACGGGTGAAGGCCGATATCGCAATCCCCGACCGTTTCGTGCTTCACGTGCCGGTCGATCATACCAGCTATCGCGCCGTGGTGCGGTGGAGACGGAACGAGCGACTTGGGGTGCAGCTCGATTCGGGACGGCAGGCGTAGATGGCGGTAGCCGGGACGGATCACCCAGCTGTTCAAGTGCAGGGTTGATGGGACAAGGCAGGGCTCGTTTGCGGCACGAACGCTTCCTTCCCTGCTGCTTGCGATTTGCAATCAGTTGCGATAGCCTCTGACCGCTTGCATTACAAGCGGTTGGTCCGTGGACCCACTAGGTGAAGGCGCTGCTTTTGGGCAAACTTATCTTGGGAATGAACGTTTCCATCGATGGCTATGTCGATGACATTGCCGGAAATCTGGTCATGGGCGCACCAAGCCAGAAGCACTTCGAGTACTGGATCGAGACGATTCGCAACCATGCCGGCGCTGTGTATGGCCGCTGGATGTACGAGGTCATGCGCTATTGGGACGATGATCGCGCGGAATGGGATGCTTCGCTTCGCCAGTTCGCGACACTCTGGCGCAAGCTGCCCAAATGGGTCGTTTCGCGCACACTTTCACGGGTCGGCCCGAACGCCACCCTCATCTCCGGCGATATTGAAACGCAGATTCGCGAGATCGCGGCCCGCACGGAGGGTATCCTGAGCGTTTCCGGTCCGGAACTGGCCGGTCTTATGACCGGGCTGGGCCTGATCGAGGAATATCACCTGCACGTGAGGCCGTTCGTGCTCGGCAAGGGCAAGCCTTTCTTCCACGAGGCAAGGCCTCCGCTGCAACTGGTGTCGAGCACATTGATCGATGACGATACGGTTCATATGATCTATGTGCCGCGAGGCTGAACGATAAGGCGCTTCAGCGCCAACATGCGAACCAACACGTACGTTCGCAGTGGGCCTGGTCCCGGCCTTCGCACCGAGGTCTCACATGTCAGCTTTGCGTGCTGGGTACCCAAGCAGCAGAGGGTCTGCTGTCGGCCGAAAATCTGCCGGTCAGCAATGCGCCCCATGCCGGTCAAAGAGGCCTTGCCGCCGTTCCTCCATAAGCAGACATTGCAGACCTACAAGGACATCGCTTTTACGCCCGAAGCGCCGCTTCGGTTGGTCCTTCCGTGACCTGGCGGCCCAAGGGCGTCGTCCTCCACCGCCCGACCTCGTCCGCAACTCATCGTTGCCGCCAGCGGCTCTGCTCCTGGCCTTCCCGCGATGACCGAGCGGGTAGTGAAACATCATGGTCAAGCCTGAAAAGCAAGGTCCAACCTAGCCGCCTTTCCAGGCCTGCGTCATCATCGTCCAGCAGTTCAGGATCCTGCGTGCGCCAGCCGGGTCCGTCGGGTCGGCCGGCCGCACAGTTTTTTTCATCCCGCTGGAACATTGGCGAAGGAATGCAGTTGGTGTCGCTGCAGATGCCGCCGCGCGGTGCCTGTGGGCGATTGGTGGCAACACCTGATCGGCCGCCGCTCCTTTACGAGGCGGCTTAGCGTGTGAGCCAATCCTGCAGCAAAGGCCTAGGGATTGGAACGACCAACAGGAGGCAGTCATGAAGCACCAGACACTCGATCAACTCCAGTCAGTCGCGGACATCAGTCCACTATCGCCGGCTCTGCTGGCTACAAGGACGCAACGGATAGAGCGGTGGGCGGAACTGCTCTATCGAAATCCGACGCGCTCCCTTGTGGCTCTCACCGGGACTGAGCATCTGCATCCCTCTGTCCGCGGAGAAGCGCGCGCGGTCGGATCGGCGATCAGTGTCGCCTTTGACGATCCACTGCTGCGTGCGTCGGGCATGCAATCGGATACCTACGGGGAAGCCAGACGCTTCTTCGAACTCTCCGATTGGCAGTTGCATGAGATCGTCTGCAGTTGCCACACCGGCGCCACCATGCAGGCTGGCTGGGCCGCCGGGCGTGTCCGCAGGGTCCTCAATGGGAGCAAGATATTGGCTTGGCTGAGAAAAGGATTCATGCCGCACTGAGCCACTGCGCTCGCGCCTGAAGAAGCATGCAGGCTCCAGCAGAGATTGCGTCGGCTCCGCGAAGGCATGGCTGACCTCAATGGAGTAGGGCGGCCGAGTTGCTTGCGACTTCAGAAATGACGTTCACCATTGCTTAGTGGACCTCGTCAGGGTGATCGGCAATTTCGTGAATAGCGAGTGCCAGCGCCAGTTTCGACCAACCGGTCGGCAGCGCCCTCGTGACCAAGCGGGGTTACTTATCCTCGGTGCGTCACATGTGCGCTTCGTCAGCGGTATAGCCTGCCAATCCCTCCACAGCCGTTTTGACGCTGCGAAAAGATCGAGGCGTGAGGGGGCAATTTAACCCAGGAATCCCGAAAACGGACCTTCCGCTTTCGGCCCCGAAATTGAAATTCGAGGCCTCCCCCATTACCCCGGAAAGATCGTAAACCCGCCATCCACCCGCAGCACCTGCCCGTTGATAAACCGCGCCCGCGGGCCAGCCAGAAACGCCACCGCCTCCGCGATCTCTTCCGGTTCCGCATAGCGGTTCAGCGATTTGCGGCTGGAATCCATGCGCTCCGGATCGACCACGCGGGTCGCCTGGAAGCGTGCCGTCTTCGTGGCGCCGGGGCTGACCGCATTGATGCGCACGCCGTCGTCGATCAGTTCCTTGGCGAGACAGCGCGTGTAATGCACGACCGCGGCCTTCAAGGTGGAGTAAACGACCTCGGGCGAGCAGCCGAGATGTGCCGCCGCGGAGGCGATGTTGATGACGGAGCCGCCGCCGCGCTGCTTCATCGGCGGCACGAAGGCCTGGCAGACCAGCATCGTGCCGATCAGATTGTTCTCGGTGAGCACGCGGATGTCGTCCAGTTCGATGTCGAGGGCGTTGTTCGGGTTCGGCTTGCCGCCCTTGGCGCCGATGTCGCCGCCAGCGCAATTGACCAGCACATGGACGTCGCCGAGATCGGCCTCGATCCTGCGCTTCATCTCGGCCACCGCCTTCTGGTCGCCAATGTTGCCGGTCACCGACGTGACCTTCGTGCCGTGCCGCTTCAGGCGCTCGACCACTTCGCCGAGATTGGCGAACTCGCCGTACTTCGCCGGCGCTTCCTCGTCCATGTCGTGGATCGCGACATTGGCGCCGAGTTCGGCCAGGCGCTCGGCCATCACGCGGCCGAGGCCACGGCCGGAGCCGGTTACGAAGGCGGTCAATCCATCGAGTTCACGTGCCGTCATCGGATATTCTCCATCAGTTTGCGCATGTTGGCGGCGCTGCGCCGGATCATGTCGAGCTCATAGGAAACCAGTGAGACGTCGGCTTCGCGCTCCCAAGGCGTGCGGTAGTCGGCATCGTCGGGCAGCCGGTTGCGCTGCGCGGCCGCCAGGCAGGCGGCAAATTCGCGTGCCGTCTTCTGCGGATAGCCGCGCCACCAGTCGTCGCTGAGATAGCGGACATGCCGGGCCTCCAAGGCGCCCGGTTCGAGAACGGCGGTCATGCGATCGTGGTGCTGGCCAAGAATGGCGAACAGCTTGGCAAACGGCACCGCACCGTCGCCGATGGCGCAGCGGATCAGCCGGTAACCTTCGGTCGTGAACTGCACGCGGTAATCCTTGAGGTGGACATGGCGGACATAGGGGGCGATCACCTTCGTAAAATCGAGCGGCGCTTCGCCGACCGGGAACGTGTTGCCGGTGTCGAAGGTGACGCCCACACTGTCACCACCGAGGGCGCAGAAATCGACGAGTTCCCGGCTGGTAAAGTCCTGGTGGTTTTCGATCGCAAGGACATACCCTTCGGTATTCGCGCGGGGACCCCATTCCACCAATCGCCCCCGAATGATGCCGGCGTACTCGCTCCATTTTGCGCCGGCGGCGTTGCGGTCGCCGCAGAGAACCGGCGTCAGCGCCGTCCGGATGATTTTGGCCTTGAGCAGGCGCGCGGCCCGAAACGCATCGTCGAGCCGTTCGCCCACCAGCAGGCCGCCGCTGACGACCGGCGTGATGCCAAGGCCGGCGAGCCGTTCGCGCAGCGCGATCACCGCGTCGTCGGAAAGCTCGCTCAGCCATGGCACCCAGATCTCCAGCACGCGCGCGCCGAGTTCGGTCGCGAGCGCGATGAATCCTTCGAGCCCCGCTGGCTGCGGATTGGCGCGTGGCGTGCCGCGGCCCTGGAGGCCGAGATGATAGGTCAGGCCGTAGGGGTTCAGGCCGACCTCGAGCATGAAGCGATCCTTTGAGTCAGGTGTGGTCATCTCAGGCCGGCATCCACGGTGATCGACTGCTTGGTGATCATGCGGCTGTCGTCGGCGGCGAGGAACAGCACCGTGCGCGCGATCTCCTCGCCGAGCAGAACCTTGCGGATCACCTGGCGCTGCACGACCTGGTCGACCGAACCTTGGGTCTTGTACCAAAGCTCCCGCTGCCGGTCGGTGATGACGGCGCCAGGCTCGACGGCGTTGACGCGGATGTTGTCGGGGCCTAACGCCCGCGCCAGCGCGAAGGTCAGCCCGACCACCGCAGCCTTGGCCGCCGCATAGGGGGCCATCTCTGATGCGCCGAAACGCCAGGCGATCGAGGAAAAATTGACGATCGAACCAAAGCCCAATTCCTGCATGTGCGGATGCACAGCCTGGGCGGCAAAGAAGTGGTGCCTGAGGTTCACATCCTGGGCGTGGTCCCAGTATTCCTGCGTCACGTCGGCGACCGAGAGGCGATTGTCATCGGCGGCGTTGTTGACCAGCACCGAGACAGGCCCCAGGCGGTCGCGCACCGTGCCGATCGCGGCCTGCAGGGCAGGGATATCGGTCACGTCGCAGCGCAGGAACAGGGGCGGATGCGCTGCCGTGGCGGCGAGGTCGCGGGCAAGCTGCTCGCCGGCCTCCTGCTGCAGATCGAGAAACGCGACGCGCGCGCCATTGGCGCAGAAGGCGCGGACCGTGTCGGCGCCGATGCCCGACGCGCCGCCGGTGATCAGCACGACACGCTCGGACAGGCTCGGATAGATGGCGAAGGACAAGGCGGAACTCTTTTCAGATCAAGCTTCGGTCAGATCAGGCGTTGGGTCGTCGGGTCGAACAGGCACGCACGCGCCATGTCGATACCGAGCGTCACCGTCTCGCCCATAAGCGGCGTGCCGTCGGGGTCGAAACGGCCGGTGATTTCCTTGCCGCCCAGGCGCAGGACGGCCATGGTCTCCGCACCTGTCGGCTCGACCAGTTCGACCACGGCATCGATCTGCGCGATGCCCGGCTTGCGGCGCGCAAGGTCGGGATCGAAGCGGTAGATGTGCTCGGGACGGATGCCGAGCACGAGCTGTCGCGGCGTGTCGGATGGGAGCGCCTGGACGATCGGCAGGCTGGCCGTCTTGCCGTCGGCGGTCTGCAGGACAACAGTGCGGCGACCGCCTTCCTGGCGCAGTTCGGCGGCCAAAAAAT
>NZ_JAMYQZ010000113.1:0-17089 GCF_040321145.1 Mesorhizobium sp. M0514 | reverse complement strand
TTGAAACTCTCGCTGTATTTGGACATGCAAAACCCCCGAAGGTTGTGTCCAACTTTCGGGGGTCAGTTCACGAGGCGGCCTTTTTCGTTGTGGCGGATGTGCCTTGAGCCACCGCAGCCCACCTGAACCTTTGTACGGTCGACCTGTTCTACCTACCGGCCAGATTCTGTGGTACACAGGTGGCGCAATTCCATCTGGGGAGGAGCGGAGAATCTATTCTGCCGTGCAGGGCGCATGCTGGTGCTACCGGCATGTGCAGACCGTCTGAGGAAAATTTGACGATCAGGGAGGAATGCCATGCGCTTGGTTGCGTTTTTCGCCGTCGTTTCCGTTGCAACTTTCATCGCCAATCCATCGCGGGCACAGGACGCCGCGGCGGGCGAGAAGGTCTTCACCAAATGCAAGGTCTGCCACGTCGCAGACCAAGACACCAACAAGATAGGCCCTTCGTTGCATGGCGTTATCGGCCGGACGGCCGGCACGCATCCGGATTTTAAATATTCCGAAGCCATGATCGCGGCCGGCACATCCGGCGTCAAATGGGATGAGCCGACACTGACGACGTATCTTCACGACCCCAAGGCAATGGTCAAAGGGACGAAGATGGCGTTTCCCGGCCTCAAGAAGGACGAGGACGTCGCCAACGTCATCGCCTATCTGAAGCAATTTTCCCCGTAACCTGGCTCTTCGGCCGGCCAGAGCGTTTCACCGTTTCACGGAAACGGCGATCCGCTCGATCTCTTTGTTCTTACGCAATTCCGGGCGGAAAACCCCATACACTTTCCTGGAATTGCTCTAGGCTGCCCGGTTTCCATCGATGGTCGTCTCAAATGTCGGTCAAGGAAAGCCTCAAGGATACCGGCGTCCGCCTCTCGGAAGCGACGGCCAGTGATTTCTTTGCGCTCTTGAAGCCTCGGGTCATGGCCCTTGCCGTGTTTACCGCCTTCGTCGGTCTGATGGTGGCGCCCGGCGCGATGAACCCGGTCATCGCCGTGATCGCCATAGGTGCGATTGCGGTTGGAGCGGGAGCGGCCGGCGCGCTCAACATGTGGTACGACGCCGACATCGACGCGCTGATGTCGCGCACGTCAAAGCGGCCGGTTCCGTCGGGCCGCGTCACGGCCGGCGAAGCGCTCGGCTTCGGCCTGGTGCTTTCCGCACTTTCGGTCATGACGCTCGGCGTGCTGGTGGGCTGGCTTGCCGCGTCACTGCTGGCCTTCACCATCTTTTTCTACGTCGTCATCTATACGATGTGGCTGAAGCGCTCGACACCGCAGAACATCGTCATCGGCGGCGCGGCGGGTGCCCTTCCTCCGATGATCGGCTGGGCGGCGGCCACCGGCGCCATCGGCATTGAAAGCCTCATCCTGTTCCTGATCATTTTCCTGTGGACGCCGCCGCATTTCTGGGCGCTCGCACTGTTCAAGGCCGGCGACTATGCCGCTGCCGGCATCCCGATGATGCCGAACGTGGCCGGCCAGGCCTCGACCAGAAGGCAGATCTTCGCCTATTCACTGCTCCTGGCACCGATCGGAGTGCTGCCCTGGGCGTTCGGATTTACGAGCGGGGTCTATGGGATTGTTTCGGCTGCATTGGGCGCGGGTTTCATCTGGCATGCCTGGAACGCCCTGGTCATCCTCGACAAGGAGATGAAGCCGGCCAAGGCGCTGTTTGCCTATTCGATCTTCTATCTTTTCGCGATCTTTGCCGTGCTGCTTGCCGATACCATCGCGATACGCGCGTTCATGTCAGCCGGAGGATGACGGCATGACGCTGTGTTCGGAAACCTCGCCTTCCGGGAGCCTTTTGTAAGAACGGGCGACAAGCTCCAGTCAATGGAGTATATTGATTGCGGTGCAGGTCGCGGTTCGCGTGGCCAGTCATGCAGAACGGCAGCACCGTGAAACCGCGACCTTGCCGGACCTGGTCTGGAGGAACGGGCATGACAAGTTTTCACGTGATTGCAGGCGCCAGCGAAACGCTGGAACACACCAAAATCCGAAAAATCAGTGTTTCCGATCTTTTCGATGCGCTCAAGCGCGGTGTTGACGATTTTATGGTCAAACCGTCGCACATCGTCTTTCTCTGCCTGATCTATCCGCTTGTCGGCGTGGTGCTCGCTGCCTGGACTTCGGGTGCCAATGCGTTGCCGATGTTGTTTCCGCTGGTGTCCGGCTTTGCGCTTATCGGTCCATTCGCGGCGATCGGCCTTTACGAGATCAGCCGCAGACGAGAAGCCGGGCTCGACACCTCCTGGACGCACGCTTTCGAGGTCAGGAATTCTCCGGCCCTGCCAGCCATCGCCGCAGTCGGGATCATGCTGGTTGCAATCTTCATCGCCTGGCTTTTGGCGGCGCAGGTGTTCTACGAATATCTCTTCGGCCCGGCTCCGCCTGCATCGATTTCGGGCTTCATCAATGAAATATTTGCCACCGGACGCGGCTGGTCTCTGATTGTCCTGGGGCACGCCATCGGCTTCGTCTTCGCCGCGGTGGTGTTGTGCACGACGGTTGTCGCCTTCCCATTGCTGCTCGACCGCGACGTCGGCGCCTACGAAGCCATCCACACGTCGGTGCGAGCGGTGCTGGCGAACCCGATCCCCATGGCTGTCTGGGGACTGATTGTCGCCGTCGCCCTGATCATAGGCTCGCTGCCGGTGTTTGCCGGGCTGGCGGTCGTGCTGCCGATCCTGGGTCACGCCACCTGGCATGTCTACCGCAAGGTTGTGGAGCCGCCATCGTCCCCGACGCGGGTCGGCCTCTGACCCCGCAGATCAGCTGATGGGAAGCTTCATCTCCGGTCTTTGACCGGAGATGAAGACTGTGCGTCAGGGCCCCGGTCCGAAGAAGGACAACCGGGTGAGAAGCGTGTAGTCCGCTTCGAAGAGCATCATCGCCACGAACACCAATATCAGAAGCGGCGGCAGGATGATCGCATAGGTCAGCGCCAGCCGCTCCCAGGCCATGTGCATGAACACGGCGACGATCAGCCCGGCCTTGAGGATCATGAAGATCAGGATCAGAGACCATCTGAGATAGCCGTGGATGCCGAGATAATCGACCATGTAGGAGCAGGCGCTGAGGATGAACAGCCATGCCCAGACCACCAGATAGAGCTTGATCGGATGTTCCTGATGAACCTCCGCGACGCCGGTCGGTGGCCCTTGATGCGCATGATCAGAGTGCAGCGCGTGTTGCCCGAGGCCGTTTGCGGTTGCTTCAGCCATGTCAGCCTCTCACCAAAGATAGAAGAATGCGAAAATGAAGACCCAGACCAGGTCGACGAAATGCCAGTAGAGCCCCATGATTTCGACGTTCTCGTAGCGACCCCTGCGGCTGGTGAAGGAGCCGGGACGTCCGACGTCATAGTCTCCACGCCAGACCTTTCGCGCCACGATGATGAGGAAGATCACGCCGATCGTCACATGCGTGCCGTGGAAGCCGGTGATCATGAAGAAAGTCGAACCGAATTGTGCCGCGCCCCAGGGATTGCCCCACGGCCGTACCCCTTCGGTGATCAACTTGGTCCATTCGAAGGCTTGCATGCCGACGAAGGTGGCTCCTAGCGCTGCCGTCAGAAGCATGAGGATTGCGGTTTTGCGGCGGTCGCGGCGATAGCCGAAATTGACCGCCATGGCCATCGTTCCGCTGCTCGATATCAGCACGAAGGTCATGATGGCAATCAGGATCAGTGGAATGTCCGAACCGCCGATGCGAAGCGCAAAGACCTCGCTCGGATTGGGCCACGGCACACGTGTGGAGACGCGCGCGGTCATGTAGGAGAGCAGGAAGCAGCCGAAGATGAAGGTGTCGCTGAGCAGGAAGATCCACATCATGGCCTTGCCCCAGGACACGTTCTTGAACGCGCGCTGATCCGAGGACCAGTCGGCGGCGATGCCTTGCCAGCCTGCGGGCCGCGTCTCCGTTTGGCCGGTATGCGTCAGTGTCGTTTCTGCCATGCTCCTCGACCTCCTAGGTCAGCAACTGCCGGCAAATATCGATGAACGTCGCGGCCCAGCCGGCTAAAAGAGCGAAGATGGCGAGCCAGACGAAAAGCAGGAAATGCCAGTACATGGCGCATAATTCGACGCTGAGGCGAAGCCGTTCCGGCCGTGCCCCGTTCCAGGCGCCGGCGGTTGTCCTGCCCAGGCCCACCAGCCCTCCCACGATATGCAGGCCGTGCATCCCGGTTATCAGGTAGAAAAAACTGTTGGCCGGATTGGAGGCCAGAAAATAGCCATCGGCGGTCAGGTCCCGCCATGCCATGAGCTGCCCGATGAGGAAGGCGATCGCGGTGAGCCCAGCCGCGGTAAGGCCGAGCCTGACCGTGTCCATCTGGCGCTTGCGCGCCGCGATCGAGGCGCATTGCAGCGCAACGCTGCTCAGCACCAGCATGCCGGTGTTGAGCCAGAGCAGGCGTGGGATGGGCAGCGGCTGCCAGTCCGACAGCGCCATACGCATGAAGTAGGCGCTGGTGAACAGCGCAAACAGGCAGCCGACCACGGCGAGGAAGACACCGAGGCCAATCTTGGCGGTCGGCAGGCTCGATCGGTCGAAGGCGACAAAATCTCCTGCCACACCTTGCTCGAGCCATGGTTTCGCCATCAGCCGCTGATGCGAGAGCCACCAGCCGGCAAAGCCGGCGATCACGAGAAGGAAGACCAGGATGACGCTCATGCCGGCTCCCTGGAGGGGCCGAACGTGCCCGGCATGTTTTGCGGAATGAAGTCCTCCTTGGCGCCCGGCACGCTGTAGTCATAGGCCCAGCGATAGACGATCGGCAGATCCTTGCCGAAATTGCCATGCGCCGGTGGCGTCTGCGGCGTTTGCCATTCGAGTGTCGTGGCTCGCCATGGATTGCCACCGGCCTCGCGCCCATGGCGGATGCTCCAGATAAGATTGAACAGGAAAACGATCTGGGCGAAGCCGACGATAAACGCCATGATGCTGATGAACGAGTTCAGGTGATGCGCCGACTCCGTCATGACCGTCACGTCGGTCAGTTCGGCATAGCGCCGCGGCACGCCCATCAGGCCGATGTAATGCATGGGAAAGAAGATCAGGTAGGCGCCGAGGAATGTGACCCAGAAATGGAACCGGCCGAGCGTCTCGTTCAGCATCCGGCCGGTGACCTTCGGGTACCAGTGGTAGATCGCGCCGAAGATGACGACGATCGGAGCAACACCCATGACCATATGGAAGTGAGCGACGACGAACATCGTGTCCGACAGCGGGACGTCGACGACGACGTTGCCGAGAAACAGCCCGGTCAACCCGCCATTGACGAAGGTGACGATGAAAGCCATGGCAAACAGCATCGGTATGGTGAGATGGATGTCGCCCCGCCACAGCGTCAGCACCCAATTGTAGACCTTGATCGCCGTCGGGATGGCGATGATCAGTGTCGTGGTGGCGAAGAAGAAGCCGAAATAGGGGTGCATGCCGCTGACATACATGTGGTGCGCCCAGACCACGAAGCTCAGCGCGCCGATGCCAACGATGGCCCAGACCATCATCCGGTAGCCAAAAATGTTCTTGCGCGCATGCGTGCTGATCAGATCGGAGACGATGCCGAAGGCCGGCAGCGCCACGATGTAGACTTCCGGGTGGCCGAAGAACCAGAACAGATGCTGGAACAGGATTGGGCTGCCGCCATTGTGCTGTAGCTGTTCCCCCATCTCGACGACCGCGGGCATGAAAAAGGAGGTTCCAAGCGCGCGGTCAAGCAGCATCATCACGCAGGCGACGAACAGCGCCGGAAAGGCGAGCAGCGCCATGACGGTGGCGGTGAAGATGCCCCAGACGGTCAGCGGCAGGCGCATCATCGTCATGCCGCGCGTGCGGGCCTGCAGCACCGTCACGACATAGTTCAGACCGCCCATGGTGAAGCCGATGATGAACAGGATCAGCGAGACGAGCATCAGGATGATGCCCCATTCCTGGCCGCCAGGTGTGCCGGTCATGATGGCTTGCGGCGGATAGAGCGTCCAGCCGGCGCCGGTCGGTCCGCCGGGCGCAAAGAAGCTCGACACCAGCACCAGCACGGCAAGGAGGTAGATCCAGTAGCTCAACATGTTGACATAGGGAAAGACCATGTCGCGGGCTCCGACCATCAGCGGGATCAGGTAGTTGCCGAAGCCGCCGAGGAAGAGTGCCGTGAGCAGGTAGATCACCATGATCATGCCGTGCATGGTGATGAACTGGTAGTAGGCCTCGGGGGTGATGAAATCGAACGTGCCGGGGAAGCCGAGCTGCAGCCGCATCAGCCAGGACAGCACCAGCGCGACCAGGCCGATGGCCGTTGCGGTCGCCGAATACTGGATGGCGATGACCTTGGCGTCCTGCGAGAACACATACTTCGTCCACCAGCTGTGCGGATGGTAAAGCTCCATTTCCGCGACTTCGGCGGGCGGGACGGCATCTGCAGGTGTGATATCGACCATAGGCGGAGCACCTCCGTGCCCTTCAGCGGGACCCGACAGTTTCGAGTTTTGCCGCAACTTCTAGAGCTGACGCCGTCGCGTTGCCCGGCGCCTGTTCCACCGAGCCCGTCTGCTGCGGCGCCGACAACTGCGCGAACGTCTGCTGCTGGTCGAGCCAGGCCACATAGTCCTGCTCGGTATCGACCATGACGATGCCATGCATCATCGGGTGCCCCTGGCCGCACAGTTCGGCGCACAGAACCTGGAAGGTCCCGGTCTTGGTGGGGGTGAACCAGAAATAGGTGACCGAGCCCGGTATCATGTCCATCTTGGCGCGGAATTCCGGAACGTAGAAATCGTGCAACACATCGATCGAGCGCAGCAGCATCTTGACCGGCTTGCCGACCGGCAGATGCAGGTCGGCCGCTTCGACCACGACGTCGTCCTGGCCGCTGGGATCCTTGGCGATCACGCCCAGCGGATTTTCAGCGGTGACGTCGCGGGTGTCGGATGTGCCGAGTTTGCCGTCCTTGCCGGGCAAGCGGAAGCTCCACTGCCATTGCTGGCCGACGACTTCGACCACGGTTGCGTCGCTTGGAACGTTGACGAACCGGCTCCAGACAAACAGGCCGGGAACCAGCATGGCGGTAACACCCACTCCGGTGACGATCGTCAGCCACCATTCGAGCCGCTTGTTCTCCGGTTCGTAGGCCGCCTGGTTGCCTTCGCGGTGACGGAAGCGGAAAACGCAATAGGCCATGAATAGGACGACTGCGGCGAAGACGACGCCGGTAATCCAAAAGGTGATGATGATGGTGTTGTCGATATAGTCCCAATTCGAGGCAATCGGAGTCCACCACCATGGGCTCAGGAAGTGGAACAACACCGAGCCCACGACGATCAAAACGAGTACAACCACTATGGGCATGTCCCGTTCCTCCCGGTATTTCAGGGGGCGCGAAGCCGTCCCGGGAAAATACCAAGTGCATCATGCGTGATTTGCGATCGAAATTCTAGAGCCGGTTGTGGAAGGAGCGAAAAATTGCTTCTGCGGCGCCCGGACCTTGCTTCGTTGGTGACGCCGGGGCGACACCTGACCCCCCAAATCAGGGAGGGCAGGGGCTGGTTTGATTCGGCTTGCCTTGTTCCAGCGGGATCAAAGCGCCTTGATGATGATGCAGCCGGCCAAAAGCAGCACGACGCCGGCGAGCCGCATGCCGGAGACAAGCCGCTGCGGCAGGCGGAACCAGCCGAAGGTGTCGACGAAGATGCCGGCGACCTGCTGGCCGGCCACCGTCAGGCTGACGGCAGCTGCCGCTCCGATGACGGGGATGGCGGTGAACACGGTCGTGACATAGGTGGCGCCGGCAAAACCTCCGAGCCAGCCCCACCAGGGCATCGACGACAGGCCGGCGAGGCGAGGGCGGGGCGTCTTCGTCAGGGCAAGCGCGATCAGAAGCACCGCGGCCATGGCCAGCATCGCCACCAGGAACGAGATGGTGCCGACCGCAAACGGCGCGCCGCCAAGGTCGTGCCGAAGCAAGGCGTTTACAGCGCCTTGCACCGGAAGCACGGCGCCTGCCAGCAGCGCCAGTCCGATCCACCCTGGTCTTGAGGATGCGGTATTGTCGGCCGCGCCCTTCTGTCCCAGAACGATGAGGGCAGCCCCGGCAAGCAAGACGAGCATGCCGAAGGCAGGCCCGGCTCGCAGTCCGGCTTCGGGGATCCCGAGCCAGCCGAACGTGTCGAGGGCGAAGGATGCAAGCATCTGCCCAGCGATGAAGAGCCCGACGGACACGACGGCGCCAAGGCGAGGGAACAGAAGAATGGTCGAAACAACGTAGAAGGCCGAAGCCATGCCGCCGATCGCATGCCACCATTCGGCTTGCCGAACGGCAAGCAGAGCCGGTGTCGTTCCGGTGAGGGCCGTGATCGACAACAGCACGATGGCGCCGACCGCGAGCTGAAGCGTGGTCGCGGCAAAGGGTGAGCCGACCGCCTTTGAAAGTTGGGCATTGGCGCCGGCTTGCACCGCAAGCAGGCCACCGGCGACAAGCGCCAGAGGGACGAAGAGGATTTCCACGATCGTATTCCTTGAATGCGGGGTGCGGCGGCTAGGGCATGATCCCAAAAAGTGGGTGCCGGTTTTTGGAAAAGATCATGCTCCAACAAAGGGTTAGGTCATGATGAGATTTCAACCAAATCTCATCATGATCTAAGCGGCAGCCGATGCTTCGGGCAGGGCGGGAACGGCAATGCCTCTGACAACTGCGGAGCGTCGGCCTATGGCGGCATACCAACGCGCCAGGTCTGGCGCGTCATCGAGGCTGAGGCCGAGCCTGGTGACGGCCGCGTTGATCCATGGCCATGTCATCACATCGGCGATGCCGTAGCTTTTGCCGACGATGTGCTCATAGTTCTTGAGCCGGCTATTGAGCACTCGGAAGACGCGTCCGGTTTCGCGCTCAAAACGCTCGATCACATAAGGGATTTTTTCCGGCGCGAAGATTTTGTAATTCCACAATTGGCCAAGCGTCGGGCCGACATGGGCCGCCTGGAACAAGGTCCAGGTCAGCGTATCGTCCGCCTCCTGCGCGCCCACCGGCTGAAGCTTGCCCGACCGTCGCGCCAGGTAGTGTAGGATGGCGCCGGATTCGAAGACCGTTCGGCCGGCGTCCCGGTCGACGATCACCGGGATCTTGTTGTTGGGATTGAGCGCCAGGAAATCAGGCTTGGTCTGGTCGCCCCTTTCGATGTCGACCAAGCGGACCGAGTAGGGCAGGCCGACCTCTTCCAGCATGATCGAGGCCTTGTGCCCGTTGGGTGTCTGGCAGGTGTAGAGTTCTATCGGCGTCATGGCTCTTCTCCGCGACTGTTTCTTTTGTCGTCGGACTCCATATGGCGTGCGTGCATGCGCAGATCGACATGCCGATTCGCCCGCTTGCTCTGCGTTTTTGCACAGCGAAGCGTCATTTTGACTCGCAGAGCGCAGCGCTTTCTTTTATCTTTCTGCAAGAATGCACAGCTCACGCGATATCGACTGGGAAGATCTGCGCATGGTGCTGGCCGTCGCCGATGGCGCTTCGCTGGCGGCGGCGGCTCGGATCCTAGGCGTGAACCACACGACTGTGCTGCGGCGCGTCAACGCCTTCGAGGCGCGGCTGGGTATCCGCCTTTTCGATCGGCTGCCGACTGGCTATGCCCTCACCGCGGGCGGCGAGGAACTGCTGGGCGCGGCACGCACAATGGCCGAGACGGTCAATGAACTGGCGCGCAAACTGTCGGGGCAGGATCTCAGGTTCGAAGGCAGGTTGCGGGTCACCACCACCGATACGCTGATGGCATCGGTGCTGCCGCCGATCCTGGCGGCGTTTCATAAGCTCCATCCCGGCATACGGGTCGAGGCGATGACGCAGAATTCCATCGCCAACCTGACGCAAAGGGATGCAGACGTGGCGATCAGGCCGGTGTCGCAACCGCAGGAAATCCTGGTCGGCCGGCGCATTTCGGGCGTCGCCTTCGCCGCCTACGCGACACGTTCCTATGCCGAAACGCTACCCCCGGAGCCGAGACTGGGTGCGCTGCGCTGGATCGCGCCCGACGACAGCCTGGCCAACACCGGCGTCGCCCGCTGGATGCGGTCGTCGCTGCCCGATGTCGAGATCGCCATACGCGCCGATTCCCTGGTGACGATGTCGCATGCGGCGGGCGCCGGAATCGGGGTTGCGGCGCTGCCCTGTTATCTCGGCGACAGCCTGCCCGGGCTTGTAAGGGTCGGAGGGCTGATCGAGGAGATCGGCTCGGCGCTGTGGGTGCTGGTGCACGACGATTTGCGCCGCACGGCGCGCGTCCACGCCTTCACCAAATTCGTCTCCGGCGAATTGCAGCAGCGGCGCGACCTTCTTGAGGGCAGGCTCGGCGCCGGAGCTTGAGACGCACGCCAGCTGACGCTGGGGTTCAACTCCGCAACAGGTTCCCAAGCTCGGCAACCGTCATCACGCGCCCGAACACCTTGCCTATGATGTCGAGGGTTGCATTGTGCGATGCCTCGTCCAGTCCGCCATTGGCGTCGCTGATGAAAGCCACCTTGTAGTCGCGCATGAAGGCGCTCCGCGCGGTGGATTCGCAGCAGATGCTGGTCACGGTGCCGATGATGATCACCGTGTCGACCCGGCCTGCGCCACGGATGTTGCGCAACACGGTCTCGAGCTGCGTGTTGTGGAAGGCATCGTAGCGGTGCTTCTTGATGACGACATCCCCAGGCAAGGGCGCAAGCGCGGCGACGATTTCGGCGCCGGCGCTGCCTTCCCGCATGCCTTTGGTTTTCAGCTTCGGCTGATAGCTGGTTTCCAGCGGCGAGATATCGAAATGGTCGCTGAGCACATGCTGGGTGTAGATCACCGGGACGCCTTGCGCGCGGCAAAGCTCGACCACCTGCCGCATCGCCGGAATGCGATGGCGGGCCATGGCCACTTCCATGACGGCGCCCTCATCGACGAAGTCGCTTTGCATGTCGATGACCAGGAGGGCTGCGCGTTGCTTGTCGAACGGCCATGGTTCGTCGCCGGGCTGGGGCATTGCGTGTTTCCTGTTTCCGACGTTGATCAGGTGAGCAGCAGGCTCTTCATCGAGACATCGCAATTCCTGCCGATGACGATGTGATCGTGGATGGATGGAGAGATCAAGGTCGTGGCAATCTCGCAGCGAGTTCCGGGATTTGTTTGGGCGACTTGACGCGTCCTCGCTTGGCCTACGGGTCGATGACCGCGATCGCATCGATCTCTATTAGGTAGCCGGGAGACATTACAGCTATCCCGACCACCACGTTTGCTGGCTTGTGATCGCCGAACAGCTCGATCTGGGCCGCTTCGATGATCGGCACGTGTTCGTCGCGTTTGTAATCGACGATGTAGATCGTCATCTTGCAGACTTGCTCAGGCCGAGCGCCGGCGGCAGCAAGCGCTCGGCCGAGATTCCCGAACGCCAGGCGCGCCTGGACTGCGAAATCACCATGGCCAACGAGCTTGCCGTGTATGTCTTCTGGCTGCTGGCCCGAGACGAACACCAGCTTGCTTCCTGTCGCGACGACGACCTGGGAGTACATTTCCGGAATCGGCAGATCATTTGGATTTATGCATTCGAGCGTCATTGAATAGACCTCCTGCAATGGCTGACGGGAACTGATGCTTCGTATTTGCGTCTACCACATTGTCGCCGAAGCGGCGCTTCCGTCGCAATATCACTTCTACACCGCAAGCGTGGGCGTTTGAGCCAAAGCGGAATGTTGCTGATTGGCTCGCGAGCGGTGGCGTTTGGGGTTGACGGCGCCCGCGAGCGTCGGGCTCAGATCAGCAGCAGGCCCTTCATCGAGGCGTTGCCTTTCTTGCCGATGATGATGTGGTCGTGGACGGCGATGCCGAGCGGCTTGGCGCTGTCGATGATCTGCTTGGTCATTTCGATGTCCGCATGCGATGGTGTCGGATCGCCGGAAGGGTGGTTATGCACCAGGATGACGGCGCTGGCCGATAGTTCCAGCGCGCGCTTGATCACTTCGCGCGGATAGACCGGCGTGTGGTCCACGGTGCCGACCTGCTGTACCTCGTCGGCGATCAGCACGTTCTTCTTGTCGAGAAACAAGATGCGGAACTGTTCGCGGTTCTCGAACGCCATCGCCGAGCGGCAGTACGCAAGAAGCTGCGTCCAGTTGGACAGCACCTCGCGGTCGCGAACCTCGGTCCGCGCCATGCGCTGCGCGGCAGCGGCAATCACCTTCAGGTCGACCGCCACGGCGGGGCCGATGCCCTTCACCTCCTGCAGCAGCGCCACCGGTGCGCCAAGCACTTCGCCAAAAGTGCCGAAGCGCGCCAAGAGCGCCTTGGCGATCGGCTTGGTGTCGACGCGCGGGATCAGGCGAAACAGCAGCAGTTCGAGAAGTTCGTAGTCGGGCAGGGCGTCCGCGCCGCCGGCAACGAAGCGCTCGCGCAAACGGTCGCGATGGCCGTGATAGTGTGGCGTCTCGGTCAGTTTGTCCTTGGGCGTCTTGTCCTTCGCCGGCGGTTCAAGCCACCGCTCGGAGAAGAACCCCCGTTCGTCGTCACCGCTCTTCCCCATCGACCCCCCACACTCCCCGAAGGCTTCGACGGCAGATTAGAGCGGTAAGCAGCGCGCGGTCGAGTTTTTTCGGCGACGGCGCCTCAAAGCCGCGGCTTGAGGCGATCTTGTTTTCAGCTGACCGCCGGCAGGCCGGGGCGGTCGAGCTTGTTTGGCGACAGGGTGAAAATCTCGCAGCCAGTTTCGGTGACGCCGATCGTGTGTTCGTACTGCGCCGACAGCGAGCGGTCGCGCGTCACCGCCGTCCAGCCGTCCGACAGCACTTTCACATGCGGCCGGCCAAGATTGATCATGGGCTCGATGGTGAAGATCATGCCCGGCCGCATCTCGACGCCTTCCGAGGCGGTGCCATAGTGCAGGATGTTGGGTGCGTCGTGGAACAGCTGGCCAACGCCGTGGCCGCAGAAATCGCGCACCACCGAGCAGCGCTCTGCCTCGGCATAGGTCTGGATGGCGGCGCCGATGGCGCCGGTGCGGGCGCCGGGCCGGACCGCCGCGATTCCGCGCATCAGGCACTCATGAGTGACTTCAAGCAGGCGTTCGGCGGCGCGCTTGATGGTGCCGACGGGATACATGCGCGAGGAATCGCCGTGCCAGCCGTCGAGGATGTAGGTGACGTCGATGTTGACGATGTCGCCATCCTTCAACGGCTTGTTGTCTGGAATGCCGTGGCAGACGACGTGGTTGATCGAGGTGCAGGACGATTTGGTGTAGCCGCGGTAGTTGAGCGTCGCCGGTAGCGCGCCTTGGTCCATGCCGAATTCGAAGACGAAACGGTCGATGGTCTCGGTGGTGACACCCGGCTGGACCATCGGCACCAGTTCATCAAGGCAGCGCGCGGTGAGATCGCAGGCCTTGCGCATGCCGGCAAATCCTTCTTCGCCGTAGAGGCGGATCTGGCCGGTGTTCCTGAGGGGTGCCGTGGCGGCGTCGAGATAGGTTACCATAGTGTCCGTTTGCCTGTAAGCGGGCGGCGCATATCAGCCCGTTAGAAAATTTCCTCAGATTTGGCACTGCAAGCCGCAAGGTTCAAGGAAGAACTGCCGGCAATGGACTGATACTGGCGATATTCCTGGCTTGCGCGACCGCTCAGATGACATCCAGGTGCGCGATCTCCTCCGAATGCCGAGATCGCACTGACGACACATTTTCGCGCAAAAGCAGCCAAAGCAACTTTTGACGACGAACGGCGTTGCTGTGGTCGACGCCAGTTCGGGAGATATAGAATGGACAGATTGCAATTCGAGGTGCCGGTGCGCATCGCGCCCGCGCCCGGGCTGCCGGTAGAGGAAATATACAGCGTCGAACAGGCGCTGGATATCCTGCATGACTGGCCAAGGAAGCGACAGGGCAAGGTCTATGAAGCGGCGTTCAATGCCTGCTTCGGGGCCACGGTGGATGTGGTCAGGACTGAGGACGCCTGGCGCGCCTTCATGGCGTTTTGCCGGGTCAGTGGCCTGCTGGCCAGGGATATGATGGTTACGGCCAAGCGCGCCGGCGAGGCGAGGGGCCTGAGGGTCTAGAGTTCTGCTTGGCCTGGAGGCCGGCCAACCGACTCGTTCCAATCGGCGCGGACTCCGCGGCGTTAAGGTTCCGTTTCCGACTTCACAGCTAGGCATGAGCCATAGAGCAGCGTCTGATTCGTTGCGTCGGTTTCATGGTGCAGAACATGTCTTCAGCCAATGTGCGTACCTTCCCGCTAGATCGGCAGACCGTGCTGGTGCGCGAGGTCGCCGCAAGGCTGGGCAGACTGCACGGCGACACGGCCACGTCGTTCTGGAAGGCCACGGCGCGCGAACTCCTCGACAAGGCGGTCGCGGCCGGCTGCGATGCGGCTTCGGCGGCCAACGATGTCCGCCGGTTTTTTGCCGCGGTCCAGGACGAGATGCATTTCAAGGCGGACGATGCCGCACCGGGGCAGCGCCGGACGCGCACCCGCCCCTAGCCTCATACAGAGCACACACGCGCTCGTCATTGTGTGGCCAACCGTGGACCGGTCTTGGCGTCGACGAATCTCGGGCCTTGCGCTGTCGATCGTGCCGTCCCAGCCACGGCGAGCGCCTTGTTGAACGCGAGACAGGCGATGAAATACTGGTCGCGCTCGGCCCTGGCGACGTCGGTCATCGCCAAGGAAATCGTCGAGCGCTATGGCGGGACTATCATGCCGGAGACCTGCCTGACGGATGGCTTTTGCAGATGGTGGGATCGACGCGGTTTAGCGCAAGGCGTCGGCCTCTCGGCGATCCCTGTGCCGACCCGATCCGAATCGGCTATGCCTGCGCGATGCAGGAAACGTCTCTCTACATCCCGGTGAAGCGGTTTCTCGAGAGCCTGGAATTCACGGTCAAGGGCGAAGTCGGGCACTGCGATATCGTGGCGGTGCGCGACGGCGAGCCGCCTGTGCTGGTCATCTGCGAACTGAAATTGCAGTTCAACCTCGAACTGGTGCTGCAAGGTGTCGATCGCGCCGCGGCATGCGACGAAGTGTGGCTGGCCGCGCGCATGTCGGCGCGTGGCAAAGGCCGCGAGCACGACCGCCGTTTTCGCGCGCTGTGCCGGCGGCTCGGCTTCGGGCTTCTGGCTGTCAGCGGCAAGGGGGAGGTCGAAGTGCTGCTCAGCCCGGCGGCTCTGCCGCCGCGTCGCGATCCGAAGCGGCGCTCCCGACTGATGGAGGAACACCGTCGCCGGCGCGGCGATCCGGTGGTCGGCGGTGGTTCGCGCGCCCCGATCATGACCGTCTACCGGCAGGATGCGCTGGCCTGCGCCGCAGCCATGACCGACGGGCCGAAACGCCCGCGCGATCTGAAAGCGATTTCGCCGCGCGCGCCCAGCATCCTATTGGACAATGTCTATGGCTGGTTCGCCAGGGCCGAGCGCGGCGTCTACGCGCTGACCGAGGGTGGTCACGCGGCGTTACAGCGCTGGCCGCAGGTAGCGCACGACCAAGGGTGAGTGGTCGGAGATTGCCGCGAGCAGGCGCCGAGGGAAACCTCGGCACGGCAGCCGCTGTTCGCCGTTTCAACCGATTCGCCGCGCCACCGTTCCAGCCGCTGCTAGTTCGGCGGCTGCCGCGAGGCTTCCTGTTTTCCTGAAAGATCTGGTACGCCCAAGGGGAATCGAACCCCTGTTACCGCCGTGAAAGGGCGGTGTCCTAACCGCTAGACGATGGGCGCGCTCAGACGAAGCGGCTTATAATTGCGTTGTTGCCAACCGGCAACCCATCAGCCGCCAGATGCGGAAACTTTTTTCAAGAGGGGCGAAAACGGCCAGTTTGGTGAGCCAGCGCAGGTTTTCTGCCCTCGCGTCATTGCACATCTTTGGAGATTAGCCTGAACGCCCCGCGCAGTCGTCATCCTATGGTCTGCGCCGCGTCGCTGCGCGCCTTGCTTCGCCATAGGATGACGAAGTCGCGGGTGCCTCGGCTAATCTCGAACGTCGCTGATAGCTAATCGGGAAAAACGGCAGGCTGCTAACGGCCCCTCGGCCCGTTTGCCGAATGGGGATGCTAACCCCGCCGGCGGCAGCGCCAGTTCCAGTCGCGCTCGGGGCCGACGTCGACGTGAACGGATTCGGTATGGCAGTAGGTGCCGACGCCGCCGCGGCCGGGCATGGTTCGGATGTAGCTCGCCAGTTCCCATTTGGAGACGCCGGGAACCTGGATGTCGGCGGCGGCGCAATACATGTGCAGCGAATTCTTGGCGCCGTTGGCGCGGCGGTTGCGGGCCGGGTCGCGGTAGCCTGATGTGACCATCATCTTGCGGCCGTAATGGCCTTCGATGGTCTTCAGCACACGCACCAGCGACGGCTTCAGGCAGGCGACGTCGACGCTCTCGTTTTGCTTCAACAGGCCATTGGGCGCCAGCCGGGCGAGGCCGGCGGCGGAGGCCACCTGATAGGCGCCGCCCGAACCCTCGTCCTCGTTCAGGTCGACGTCGCTTTCGTCGTCGAGGCCGGATTTGCGCTTGATCTCGAACAGCGCCGTCTGGCGCACGCCGGGCAAGGCATCGCTGCCGGTGATGTGGTTGCTCTCGTTGCCAAGCGAGGCAAGCTGCAAGGGCTTGTCGGCGGAATTGGCTGACGCTAGCGTGATGATCGGCTTTGCCGGGGCGGCCTTCTGGGCAGCAACCGCAGGCTGTTCGCCCGAGCGCGAGTTGACCAGCGGAGCAGGTGCCGCCGAGGTTGGCGTGGTGCTGAACAGTGAGGCCAGGAAGCCCTTCTTCGGCGTGTCGATCTGCTGGGGCGCGGCGGTCACGTAGACCTCGTTGGTCGCGGGTGCCGCTGCCGTCGCTTTCGGTGCGGTCACGCCGGCATCGGCGGCGGCGATCTTCTGCGCCACGGCGTCCGTTGCGGCCGCGGTCTGTGCTGACTGCTGCAGCGACTGCGGCGTCTGGCCGACAATGGTTTCGGAGCCGGCGGGAACATTGACCGGGAAGCCGGTGCCGGGCTTGGCCACCGGCACATAGGCGACCTGCTCGGGCAGTGTCGCATCGCCCGCTGCCGTCATCATCATCTGCGGCCCGGTGGATGTGACCTGCACCGTCGAATCGCCCGGCGCCG
>NZ_JAMYQZ010000112.1:0-17317 GCF_040321145.1 Mesorhizobium sp. M0514 | reverse complement strand
GCATCAGCGTGTTGGAGAAGAGATAGGGCCGCGAGCGCTGGCGCAGCCAGTCGACCACCTGACTTTTGCCCGAGGTGTAGCCGCCCGAGGCGCCGCCCAGCGCCTTGCCGAGCGTGCCGGTGATGATGTCCACCCTGCCCTCGACGCCGCAATGTTCGGCCGAGCCGCGGCCGTTTTTGCCGACGAAGCCGACGGCATGGCTGTCGTCGACCATGACCATGGCGTCGTATTTTTCCGCGAGGTCGCAGACGCCTTTCAGATTGGCGATGATGCCGTCCATGGAGAACACGCCGTCGGTGGCGATCAGGCGGAAGCGGCAGTCTTTCGCCTCTTTCAGCCGCGCTTCGAGGTCGGCCATGTCGTTGTTGGCATAGCGGAAACGCTTGGCCTTCGACAGCCGCACGCCGTCGATGATCGAGGCATGGTTCAGCGCATCGGAGATGATCGCATCCTCCTCGCCGAGCAGCGTTTCGAACAGGCCGCCATTGGCGTCGAAGCAGGAGCCGTAGAGGATGGTGTCGTCCATGCCGAGGAATGATGAAATCGTTGATTCAAGCTGCTTGTGCTCTTCCTGCGTGCCGCAGATGAAGCGCACCGAGGCCATGCCGTAGCCGTAGCGGTCCAGCGCGCCTTTGGCTGCATCGCGCAATTCTGAGCTGTCGGCGAGGCCGAGATAGTTGTTGGCGCAGAAATTCAGCACCTTGTCGCCGCCGACTTCGATCTCAGCCGACTGGGTCGAGGTGATCACCCGCTCGGATTTGTAGAGCCCGGCGGATTTCAGCCCTTGCAGTTCGTTGTCGATATGGGAGAGGAATGCCGCGCTCATGGATCAGGTCCTGTTGAGATTGGCGCGACTGTCGCGCTACGCGCACTAAAAATCCATCGCAAAAGCGACCGTTTCGGTGGCACGGCGGGCTCAACCCTGGCGCGACCCGATCGCATGGCCCGCATGCTGGAGTAGCAGGCACGCGAATACGGCTATGCCGCGAAAGAACATGATAACCATCTCGGCAGCTTTCGTTTACTGCCGAAGCAACAGTTCCGCCGGCTTCCAGACCTGTTAACCCTTTCAAGCCAATCGTCTTCTCGCCACGAATCCGTGGCAGAATCAGTTCGACCGAGGGGTCACCTAAAATATGTCGCAGCAGCCGGCGCAAACCGTCTCGGGCAAACTCATCCTGCTGATCAAGAGCGGCTATTGGCTGGCGCTGCTGATCATCGCCGCCATGGTGATGGCCTCCTTCATCCTGCTGCAGCAGATGATGGCGGCGCAACAGCACAACCATACTCTGCTCGACATCGTCAGCACCCAGAAGGCGCTGTCGCAGCGCATCGTCTTTTTGACCAGCGCAACCGGCTCCGCCGCGCGTGACAAGCAGCCGGCCCTAGTTGCCGCGCTGAAACAGGCGACCGCCGAGTTCGAGACGAACTACGACCTGCTCCTCAAACAGACGGGAGCCGACCCGCTGTCGCCGGCATTGTCCGACCCAAGGTCGATCGAGAGCGTGCTCTACGGCAAGCCGTTCCACCTCGACTATTTCTCGGTCGGGCTGGTCGCCAATGGCGAAAGGCTGATCTCGTCCTTCGAATCCCAGCTCTCCGGCAATGCCGCCTACAAGGGCGGCGGCGAGCGCGTCAATCTCGATGCTTCCGTCGCCAATGCGACGCTGTCGGGTTATGCCGCGCTCGGCCAACGCATCGCCGCATTCGCCGACGAGCGGTCGGAAAAGCTCCTCGATCTCCACCGCACCTTGTTCTACGCCACCATCGGCGTCATCGTGCTGGTGGCGCTTTTCATCTTCCGGCCGATGTCGAAGGCGATCCTGCGCAAGACCCATGAGCTTGTCGATGCCCGCAACTCGATGGCCTTCATCGCCGTACATGACGGGCTGACCGGCCTGCACAACCGCACCTTCCTGACCGATCACTTCGAAACGCTGATCAAGGGCGCGCATCGCCGGCGTGAAAGGCTGGCGGTGATCCAGCTCGACCTCGACCGGTTCAAGCAGATCAACGACACGCTCGGCCACGCCGCAGGCGACTATGTTCTGGTCGTCACCGCGCAGCGCATGCGTGATTCCTGCCGCGCGTCGGATCTGTGCGCGCGCCTTGGCGGCGACGAATTCGTGATGATCCTCAATGGCGCCGGCGGCCCCGAGGACATCAACATGCTGGCCCGTCGCATCCTGGAGGAGATCAACGAGCCGATTACCTTCCAGGGCACGACCATCCTTCCGGGGGCCAGCGCCGGCATTGCCGTCTATCCCATCGACGCCGACAATGCCGAGGATCTGCTCGTCCACGCCGACCTCGCGCTCTATTCCGCCAAGAAGCTCGGCGGCGGCAGCTTCTCGTTCTTCTCCGAGGAACTCAGGCGCGAACTCGATTACCGCAAGCAGCTCGAGCACGACATCAAGGTCGCCATTTCGGAGAACGCCTTCCAGGTCTATTTCCAGCCGCAGGTGTCGCTGAGCAACGGCGCCATCAGCGGCATCGAGGCGCTGGTGCGCTGGAAGCATGCCGAGCGCGGCATGATTGCGCCGGGCGACTTCATTCCGGTCGCCGAAAAATGCGGCTTCATGCCCGAGATCGGCCGCATAGTCTTTACGAAGGCGATCGAGCAAGCAGCCGAATGGGATCGCGCCGGCATTGCCTTCGGCCGGCTCGCCGTCAACGTGTCCGGCACCGAGCTGCGCGAACCCGACTTCGACCGCTTCCTGTTCGCGACGCTGGAAAAGGCCGGCCTGGCGCCGCAGAAACTGTCGCTTGAAATCGTCGAGTCCGTCATTCTCGACGACGAGAAGACGGGCATCGCGGCGAAGCTGCGCCACATCCGCGCTGCCGGCGTCCATCTTGAGCTCGACGATTTCGGCACCGGCTATGCCTCGCTCAGCCACGTCAATCCCAACGAGATCGACCGGCTGAAGATCGACCGCCGCTTCGTCCAGAACATCAACGAGAATGGCGACAACACCAAGATCGTGCGCGCCATCACCGAGCTGGCGCGCGGTCTCGGCATTTCGATCGTCGCCGAGGGCGCGGAAACCGAAGCCGAGCTCGATTCGCTGATGGCAATCGGCTGCGACCAGGTGCAGGGCTATTCCATCGCCTTCCCGATGCCGCAGGACAAAGCGCGCGAATGGCTGCTGGCGCGCAGCCCGAAGAAAGCCAAGCTGAAGGTGCTTCAGGGCAATTTAGCCTAGACTATTGCCCACCGGTGCCGGTCATTTGGCCGGCGCGACATTCGCCCGCAATGCCGCCAGCACCTCGGCGAACTCCGCCAGCCTGTCGTCCGGCAATCCCGCGCGCAGCCGCTTGTCGAAGATGAGAGCCGCCGCCCGCAGCTTCAGGAACATCGTTTCGCCCGCCTGCGTCAGCTCGACCAGATGAACCCGGCGGTTGTCCGGATCGCGGCGGCGCGTCAGCAAGCCTTGCGCCTCCATGGCGTTGAGATGGTGGGTGAGCGTGGCGCCCTGGATGCCGATCATGCCGGCAAGTTCGCGCTGGTTGGCAAGCTCGCTCGACTTGACCGAAAGCAAGGTCAGCCACACCGGCAGCGTGCCGCCGGCCTCGACCAAAGCGGCGTCAAAGGCCTGCGCCACCAGCTTGGAGGTGCGCGCGAGATTCATGCCGATTGGCGGACGGTCAAAGGGAGTCATGCGCCGACAGTAGAACAAGGCGCCGGCCGATGGAACGCGGCATTATACATTGACATCGAACCATTTGATACCTAACTATCATGCGTGTCGATCTACCGAGTTCATTTTATCCCGCATTCGACAGGAATCCGAGGACGGGCGGCGGGCAAGGAGGAAGCGGTCATGCAATATGTCTACATCGTCGTTATCGGCCTTCACGTCATGGCCGGTGTGTTCTGGGCCGGCACCACCATCACGCTTGCCCGCGACCCCGAGATCAGGGCGGAGCGCTTTATTGGACCGCAAATGGGCTCGGCCGGTATGGTGTTCGTGACCGGCGCCCTGCTCTGGTATCTCTTCCACGGCGCCTATTTCGGCTCGATGGAAATGGTGCTGGCGCTGGGCATCCTGGCCGCCTTCGCCGCTGCCGGCGTTCTCAGCGTCGTCGTCCGCAAGACCAGCCGGCAGCTTGCCGGCGCGGACGCCGCAACGGAAGCGGCGCTGCGCACCAAAATGGCCGGCGGCGAGCGCATCGCCGCCTGGCTTCTGGTACTCACCGTACTTTGCATGGCGACGGCCAGGATGATTTGAGCCCTGCCGCGCGTTGCCTCCCGGTTGAAAAGCATTCCGCATCGTGCGTCGCCTGGCTCTCGGCTGGTGGCGTACGCGGCGCGCAGTTCGGACGGATGTGCAAGGTGGCTCTCCGCACAGAGGTTTGGCTGCGCGCCACCCATCACTTTGATCGATCGAGTTGCGCCCGCCGGAAGGGTGAGATCGAGCTTTGGAACAAGCCGTAGGCCGGCTTGTAGGCTCAAACCCGCAAGCCGAACCTGATGCCGTCATAGATGGCGGCATGGATGTTGCGCGAGGCGACTGCATCGCCGATGCGCAACAGCACGAAGCCGCCTTCGGGGTTGCGTGAAGGAAAAATATCGCCGCCGCCGACCAGCCGCTCGTAATCGACCGCGCCACCATTCTTCGACAGCGGTTTCAGCTGGAGATAGAGATCGTCGAGCGGCGCCGTGCCGTGCTCGACCACCACCTGGTCGACCCGCCTTTCGCCACGCCAGCCATCGGCAAAGTCGGAGGCGAGTTCGGCGACCAGTTGGTTGCCCTCGCGCCGTACCGAGCGCAGCCTGGTGTTGATGGTGATGGTGACGCCCTTCTCCTGGAAGGCGCGCATATAGGGCACGTGGTTCATGCCGCCCATTTCGGGGGCGAAGAAGCGCTCCGGCGAAACCAGCTCCAGTTTTGACCCTGCATTGGCGATCAGCTCCGCCGCGCCCATGCCCTGGTGGCCACCATTGTCGTCGAAGAGCAGCACGTTCTCCGCCGCCTTGATGCTGCCGGCCATGATGTCCCAACTCGACGTGACGAGATTGTCGCCTGATGTCAGCGGCGGGTTCTGTGGCAGGCCGCCGGTGGCGATCACCACCACGTCGGGCGACAGCGCCAGCACTTCGTCCTGCTCGGCCCAGGTGTCGTAGCGGATCCCGACGCCGAGCCGGTCGAGTTCGGCCAGCCGCCAGTCGATGATGCCGATCAACTCCTTGCGGCGCGGGTTCTGCGTTGCCAGCCGAACCTGGCCGCCGGCCTGACCGGAGGCTTCAAGCACCGTGACATGATGGCCGCGTTCGGCCATCACGCGAGCTGCCTCGAGCCCGCCAGCGCCAGCGCCAACGACAACGACGTTCCGCCTGGGCCCTTCGGTCTTCAGGATGATATGCGGAATCTCGGCCTCGCGGCCGGTCGCCGCATTGTGGACACAGAGCGCCTCGCCGCCTTCATAGATACGATCGAGGCAATAGGTGGCGCCGACGCAAGGCCGGATCTCGTGCTCGCGGCCTTCCATGACCTTCTTGATGATGTGCGGATCGGCGATATGGGCGCGGGTCATGCCGACCATGTCGAGCTTGCCGGTGGCGATGGCATGGCGCGCCGTGGCGACATCGGAAATCCGCGCCGCATGGAAGGTCGGGAACTTCGTCGCCGCCCTCACCTCGCCGGCAAAATCGAGATGCGGCGAAGAGCGCATGCCGGCGACCGGGATGACCTTGGTTAGTGCCGCATCGCTCTCGATCGAGCCGCGAATGATGTTGAGGAAATCGACCTTGCCGGAACCGGCCAACCGCCGGGCGATCTCAACGCCCTCCTCCTTCGACAGGCCTTTGTCAAAATCCTCATCGGCGACCATACGGATGCCGACGACGAATTTTTCGCCGACCGCCGCCCGCACGGCATCCAGCACCATGTCGGTGAAGCGCAGCCGGTTGTCGAGCGAACCGCCGAACTCGTCGTCGCGATGGTTGGTGGCCGGCGACCAGAAGCCGTCCATCAGATGGCCGTAGGATTCGAACTCGATGCCGTCGAGGCCGGCGGCCTGGCAGCGCTGCGCAGCGGACGCATAGTCGGCGACGATACGCTCGATGTCCCAGTCCTCGATGGTTTTGGGGAACGCGCGGTGCGCCGGCTCACGCACCGGCGAAGCCGATAGCACCGGCAGCCAGTCGGCCTTGTTCCAGCCGGTGCGGCGACCAAGATGGGTGATCTGGATCATCACCTTGCAGTCATGCTCGTGGCAGGCGTCCGCCAGTTCGGCCAGCCACGGCACGATGCGGTCGTCATAGACATGCAGATTGCCAAAGGCGGCCGGGCTGTCGCGCGAGACGATGGCCGAGCCCGCCGTCATGGTCAGCGCCATGCCGCCCTTGGCCTTTTCGGCATGGTAGAGCCGGTAGCGCTGTTTCGGCATGCCGTCCTCTGAATAGGCCGGCTCGTGGCTGGTCGACATCACCCTGTTCTTCAGCGTCAGGTGTTTGAGCTGGTAAGGCTGGAGAAGCGGGTCGTTGCTGGTCATCATCTTCCTGCCATTCCAGTTTGTGTCGGAGCAGCGAGCGCTGCTCCAGTTCTTGTCTTGAGCATCGAATTTATCCGAAAATCGCTGCACACTTTTTGATCCGATGCTAATGAGCGCGGAAAATCCCCAGGAAAACCACGATGATCGATACCAAAACCCTCACCCAGCTCGGCGCCCACGTCGAGACGCCACAGAGCCCGGAGACCGCGGTCCTGGAGACCGTGCCGTTCCAGCGCGGCGACGGACCGCCGGCGATCGTGCGCTTCACCTGCCCGGAATTCACCTCGCTCTGCCCGGTAACCGGACAGCCGGATTTCGCTCATATCGTCATCGACTACGCACCCGATGCCACCCTTGTGGAATCGAAGTCGCTCAAACTGTTTTTGACTTCGTTTCGCAACCATGGCGCTTTCCATGAAGACTGCACGGTGATGATCGGCCGCCGCATTGTGGCGGCAACGAAGCCGCTGTGGTTGCGCATAGGCGGCTATTGGTATCCGCGCGGCGGCATTCCGATCGATGTCTTCTGGCAGACCGGCGCTCCGCCCGAAGGCGCCTGGTTGCCCGACACCGGCGTTGCCCCCTATCGCGGAAGGGGCTGAAGCTATTTTGCGGAACTTTAGCGGGACAGCGCCCCCCTCTGTCCTGCCGGACATCTCCCGCACACGGGGGGAGATTGGCCGCCACATAGGCTTTAGCTAATCTCAAATGATGCGGAGCGGGCGAGACGCTGGAACTGCTGATCTCCCCCCGTGTGGGGGAGATGTCCGGCAGGACAGAGGGGGGCGCGAAGGATCGCAGGCGCTGACCCTCAATCAACATTATTCGCACTGATACTGGCTGAGCGCCCATTCACCGGTCACCGAAAGCAGATCGGATATCTTCCAGTCGCCGTCGACTTTCCTGAATTTCCATTCAAGGCGATGCGGGTTGCCGGCGACGACGAAGGCGACAATGACCTTGGCCTGGTCGCCATTGATCGCTTCGAGTGTCTTCAGGCTCTTATCGATCTCGGTCTTGTCATAGTCGGCATTGTCGAGCGCCATGTTGGGGTCGAGACATTCTCCCTGCCCGGATGTGCGCAACGCGTCGCTCTTGTCGAGAACGGTTTTTGCCGGGTCGATGAAGTGGCTGCGCTGCGCCGGATCGATCTCCAGTCCCACCTGATCGTAAAATGGCCGCACCACCGCCGTCGGGGATCCCGGCAGAATGGGTGCGGCCGGTGGGGCGTCGGCCGGCGGCCACCCAACCGGCGGTGTCGCCGGTTCCACCGCTGTCCCGGGTGGATTTGCGGGCGGTGCTGCGCCGGCCGGTGCCGTCACGGCCGGCGCATTGGCTGGCGGCGGGCCCAACAGGCCTTGTGCTGCGGCTGCGCTCATACCCACCGACAGCACGCACATGGGCGACAGCGCCAAGGCAACACGGCGGAGCACGGGATCACTCCGGCGCTTTGTCGGGCATGCATTCCAGCGCGCTCAGCGTCCAGCTGCTGGTCTTGGAGGTGATGTCGGCGACCTTCCATTTGCCGTCGATTTTCTTCAGCGACCACACCATTTCGCGTTTGGAATCATCGCCTTCCGCAAAAAGGCTGAAGGTGGCGGTGACTTCGGCCGTATCGCCATTGACGGTCTCGGCCAGCTTCAATGTCTTGGCAATCGACTTCTGGTCGAAATCCTGGGCGTCGAGGCCGGGATCGAAGTCGAGGCAGGCGACTTCGTCGGGCTTGTTCTTCGTTGCCTGGTCGTTGAGATCGAACAGCTTGGTCACCGGCTCGGTGAAGCGGTCGCGGTACTTTGCGTCTCCCTCGAATTTCACTTCAGGCACATAAAAGAACTTGACGGCGTTGGAAGCCGGCCCGGCCAGCACTGTCGCTGGCAAGGCAATCGAAAAGACAGCGGCAAGCACTATCGGTTTCATGCAGGATCTCCGGACGTTTGGCGGCAAGGTGCAATACCAGACATCCTGCATATCGGTTTTTTTGCGGCTCATGAAGCCCCGGCTGCACCGTCTCAGCCATCAAGCCAGACGTTCTGCAGGTCCATCTCGAAGGTCTGGTGGACGCCGTAGTTCTTCACCTTCTTGTTCATGTGGCTGTAGAGCTTCTGCCAGAAGGGTTGAATGATGACGCCGGAATCCTGCAGGATCTGCTCGACATCCTTCATCACCTCACGCCGCTTCTCCACATCGATCAGCGACAGCGCCTGCTTCAGCTTGGCGTCGAAGTCCGGGTTGGAATAGGCCGATTCATTCCAGGCCTCGCCGGTGCGATAACCAAGCGCCAGGACCTGGACGCCAAGCGGGCGCATGTACCAGATGGTCATCGAATAGGGATATTTCGTCCAGTCGTTCCAGAAGGTCGAGCCCGGCAGCACCGTGCGCTTGACCTTGATGCCGGCGTCCCGCAGTTGGCCGGCAATCGCGTCGCCGGTGTTCTTCTGCCAATCGTCCTCGACGGTGATCAGCTCGTGCTCGAAATCGGCCTGCCCAGCGTCGGCCATCAGTTTCTTGGCGCCGGCCGCGTCGCGCGTCTTCTTGGGCAGTGCGAAATATTCAGGATGGATAGGGCTGACATGGTGGTTTTCACCGACCGTCCCTCGCCCGGCATAGCCGAGTTCCAGCACCGCATTGTTGTCGACCGCCATCTGCAGCGCGTTGCGCACCCGCTGGTCGTCATAGGGCTTGTGGGTAACGTTCGTGCGGGCAACCAGCGTGGTTGCCGTCGCAACCTCGGACTTCTCCAGCCCCATCTTATCCAGGATGTCGATGAAGTCGGCCGGCGTCTCGAAATTGAGGTCTATCTCGCCGGATTCGAAGGCGTTGATCGAAGCGTTGAAGTCGGTGCCGTAGTCGATGAACTCGACGCTGTCGAGCGGCGCTTCACCACCCCACCACTTGCCGTTTTCACGACGCTTGACCACCGCCTTCTGGCCGACATCGTAGGAGACCAGTTCGAACGGGCCCGTGCCGATCGGCTTCTTGACCGGATCGGCGCCTTCGGCGTCGAAATTGCGGTGGACGACGAGCGCGGGATAATCGGTGAGGTTCGGGATCAGCGAAATGTCGGGCGCGCTGAGCGTCAGCTTGACCGTATTGTCGTCGACCTTGGCGATCGCGCCTTCCCTGGCCTTGCCCGACTTTTCGTCGATCAGCCCGCCGACGCGAGCGGCCATGGAGTTGCCGGCGACCTTCTTCTCGCACCAGCGGGTAACATTGAAGACCACGTCATCGGCGTTGAAAGCATCGCCATTGTTCCAGGTGATGCCCTTGCGCACATGCAACGTGTATTCCGTGGCGTCGTCATTGATGTCCCAGCTTTCGAGCAGCACTGGCTCGAAGGTGAATTCCCTGGTGTAGCGGACCAGCGGCTCCAGCCAGCAGCGCGAGATGTTGGCGAGTTCCACCCAGTCATAGGTGCGCGGATCTTTTTGGGCCTTGACCGACATCGATATGTGCAGCGTGCCGCCCTTCTTCGGCTCCTCGGCAAAAGCCTGTCCCGGCGCGGCAAGGCCGATCATGCCGTAGGCCAGCGCCGTCGATGCGCCGAACGCACTTGCCAATGCAAGAAACTCGCGCCGGTCCATACGGCCAGCACGCGTCTCTTGCGCCATCGCCTCGATGGCCGTTGGCACGCGATCGCCATTGCTTTTGAAAGTGTCATGTCTTTCTCCCTTGTGGTTCCCATCGGGTCTTCGCCCGTTATCAACTCATTCGTCGTTCTCTTAGCTAACGCTGTCGGGCAGCCTCTCTTCGCGCTGCGCGATAAAGTCCCTGAGGCCCTCGGCAATACCCTCATCGAGTTTCGGCTCTTCATAGTCGGCCAGCATGTTGCGGGCTTTCTCGCGGCCGCGCGTGTCGTGGTCCTTCGCCCCTCCAGCCTTCCATTGTTCGTAGGAGTTGAAATCCATGATGGTGGGCATGAAGAATGCCGACTCGTAATGATCGAGCGTGTGCTGGGTGCCGAGGAAATGGCCCTGCGGCCCGACCTCGCGGATCGCCGCCATGGCCTCCTTGAAGTCGTCGAACGGCAGGCCGCCGGCATATTTGTACCAGCCGACAAGCTGCTCGCAGTCGGTGGCGAATTTCGAATAGCCGCATGTCAGCCCGGCCTCCAACCAGCCGGCGGAGTGCCAGATATAATTGGCGCCGGCGAGGATGGCGGCATGCATCAGCATGTTGGATTCATAGCCGGCCTGGGCGTCGTTGAGCTTGGAGCCGACATGGAAGCCGGAGGTTCGCCAGGGCAGTTTGTATTTCCGCGCCAGCGCGCCCATCAGATACATCATCTGGGCGGCTTCCGGCGTGCCGCCCATCGGCGCGCCGGTCTTCATGTCGACCGTCACCATGAACTGGCCGTAGATTTGCGGCGAACCCGGGCGCAGCAGTTGGGTGAAAGCGACGCCGGCCAGTGCTTCGGCATTGACCTGCGCCACCGCGCCGACGGCCGAGGCCGAAGTCGATGCGCCGCACAGCGCAAAGGGAGCCAGGATCAGCGGCTGATTGCTGCGCGCATAGACCTTCATCGCGTCCAGCATGGTGGCGTCCCACACCAGCGGCGAGTTGCAGTTGGTAATCGACACCAGCACCGGGTTGTCGCGAACGAAATCTTCGCCAAAGACGATGCCCGCCATCGCCATCGTGTCTTCGGCGCGGTCTTTGGAAGTAACGATGCCCATGAACGGCTTGTCGGAATGCTTCAGCGCCGAATGGATGATGTGGAGATGCCGTTTCGGCACCGCGATCTCCATCGGCTCGCAGATGATCGAACTCGACGAATGCAGCGCCGGGGCCATGTAGGCGAGCTTGTGGAAATTGTTGAGGTCTTCAAGCGTGCCATAACGCCGGTTGTTGTCGAGGTCGCGCACGTAAGGCGCGCCATACATCGGCGCGAAGATGGAGTTCTTGCCGCCGACGCGCACGGTGCGCTCGGGATTACGCGCATTGAGGGTGAATTCGGACGGAACCTTCGCGACCAGTTCCATCAGCAGGCCGCGGTCGATGCGGACGCGTGTCTCGGACACGTCGGCGCCCGCCACCTTCCACATGGCGATCGCCTCGTCGTCGCGGAACTCGCAACCGACCTCTTCGAGGATGGCGAGTGACTCCTGGTGGATCAGTTCCACCGCCTCGTCCGGGACCATCTGGTAGGTGGGGATCTCGCGGACCAGCGTCGGGAACGAGGTGACGGGGGCGCTCCTCAGCGCCTTGCGTCCGAGGCGACCGCCGCCGCGGCGGTGGGTTTGCTCGGTCAGTTCAGCGGCCGGTGCGTTCATGGAGCCTCCTCATTCCGTCCAACCAAGTTAGCGAGAGGAAATATGGATGTGATGCTGGAAAATCCTGATCTCTTGTATAAGCTCAGCTTATGCGAAGCCTGCGCCACCTCCTGCCCTCGGCCGGCAGCCTGATCGTCTTCGAGGCGGCGGGCCGGCTGTCGAGCTTCACCGCTGCCGGGCGCGAGCTCGGCATGACGCAGGCCGCCGTCTCCTATGCGGTGCGCGGGTTGGAGGAACAGCTTAGCGCGCAGCTGTTCCAGCGCCGCCACCGCCAGGTCGTCCTGACAGAAGCGGGCGAACGCTTCCATGCCGACGTCTCGCTCGGTCTGTCGCATATCCGCAAATCGGCCGAGGATCTGCGCCTGCAGGCGAGCGGCGGCCATGTCACGCTGGCGGCGTCGACCGCCTTCGGCTCGTTCTGGATGATGCCGCGCCTGCAGCAGTTCCGCGACGAACTGCCGGGCATCGACTTGCGCATCCAGACCGCCGACCGTGATCTCGACATCATCGCCGAGGGCATCCCGCTCGCCGTTCGCGGCGGCGAACCGCGCGACTGGGCCGATTATCATTCGCTGCCGCTGGCCGACGAGGAGATTTTTCCGGTGGTTGGCGCCAGCTATCTCGCGAAATTCGGCATGCCAAGGAGCGTCGCGGAGCTGGCGACGCATCGCCTGATCCACCTCGAGGAGCCCTACCGCGAGGCAGCTAGCTGGGACGAATGGTTCCAGTCTGCGGGCGGCAGGCTCGACAACACCGCGCGCGGCCTGCGCATCAACGATTACGGCCTCGTGATCCAGGGCGTCATGGAGGGCCAGGGCATCGCGCTCGGCTGGCGGCATCTGGCCGAACGGCTCCTGGCGTCGGGGCTGCTGGTGCCGGTGACCGACCATGTGCTGAGAACCGGCAAGGCGTTCTATGTGGTTTGGCCGAAGAACCGGGAGTTGAGCGAGAATGCGCGGAAAGTTAGGGACTGGCTGGCGGCGCAGGCTTGAAATCGGTTGCAGCGTAGTCACTATCGCGGAGTTCCTTCACACCCCCCTCTGTCCTGCCGGACATCTCCCCCGCAAGGGGGGAGATTGGCAGTTCATATGTCGCGTCACCCTTCAAGCATTGAAGATTGGCGAAAGCCGTCGTGACATCTGATCTCCCTCCTTGCGGGGGAGATGGCCGGCAGGCCAGAGGGGGGTGCTGTCCCGCTGGCGTCTCCAATGTCCGGCATTCATTGAAGCCTTCCGCACACCCTTCGAATCCGCCTATAATACCCCCATGCCCATTCGCCAGCTTTCCGAAACGATGATCAACCAGATCGCCGCCGGCGAAGTCATCGAGCGTCCGGCGAGCGTGGTGAAGGAACTGGTCGAAAACGCGCTCGACGCCGGCGCCTCCCGCGTCGAGGTCGTCACTGCCGGCGGCGGGCTGAACCTGATCCGCGTCACCGATGACGGCTCCGGTATCCCCGAACAGGAACTGGCGCTGGCCATTGCGCGCCACTGCACCTCGAAACTTGCCGACAACATTCATGATATCCGCTCGCTCGGCTTCCGTGGCGAGGCGCTGCCGTCGATCGGTTCGGTGGCGCGGCTGTCGATCCGTTCGCGCACGACCGCAGGCGTCGCTGCCGCCGAGATCGCCATCGAAGGCGGCCGCGTTTCGGCGGTCAAACCGGCGGCGGCCAATCGCGGCACAACGGTCGAGGTGCGCGACCTGTTCTTTGCCACGCCGGCGCGGCTCAAATTCATGAAGGGCGAGCGGGCCGAAAGCTCGGCCACCAGCGACGTGGTCAAGCGCATCGCCATCGCCTTCCCCGCCGTGCGCTTCACGCTGGCCGGCTCGGACCGCTCGACGCTGGAATTGCCGGCGACCGATGACAGTACCGAGGGCAGCCTGCGCCGCGTCGCCCAGGTGATGGGCGCCGAGTTTCCCGACAATTCCATCGCTATCGACGCCAGCCGGGACGGCGTGCACCTGACCGGCCACGTCTCGATCCCGTCCTTCACCCGCGCCAACGCGCTGCAGCAATATGCCTATGTCAACGGCCGTCCGGTGCGCGACAAGCTGATTGCCGGCGCCATTCGCGGCGCTTTCGCCGATGTGCTGCCGCGCGACCGGCACGCGGTGACCGTGCTGTTCCTGACGCTCGATCCGGCGACCGTCGACGTCAACGTCCACCCGGCCAAGGCCGATGTGCGCTTTCGCGACCCCGGCCTGGTGCGCGGGCTGATCGTCGGCGCCATCCGCGAGGCTCTGGCCAATGCCGGCATCCGCGCCGCCACCAGCGGTGCCGCCGGAATGATGGCGGCGTTCCGGCCGGGAGCCGCCTCATACGCCCATGCGGGTCCTGCCAACGGTCATCGCAGTTATGACGCGGCCTACCGGGCCTCGGGCTTTTCGGGCTTTGACCGCTCGCCACAGCGGCCGCTGGATATGGGATTTGACGGCGCCGGCTTCCGCGAAAACGACCAGGCTGCATTCGACGCCGGTCCGCTCGCCAGCGCCGATACGCGTGCCGGCTCAGCCGAGCCGGCCGAGACGCTGCTCGGCACCGCGCTGGGCGCCGCCCGCGCGCAGGTCCACGAGAACTACATCGTCGCCCAGACGAGGGATTCGCTTGTCATCGTCGACCAGCACGCGGCGCATGAGCGGCTGGTCTACGAGGCGTTGAAGAATGCCCTGCACTCGCGCGCGGTGCCCTCGCAGATGCTGCTCTTGCCGGAGATCGTCGACCTGCCGGAGGAGGACGCCGAGCGGCTGGCCGTGCATTCCGAAACGCTGGCCCGGTTCGGCCTCGGCATTGAGCGTTTCGGTCCCGGCGCGGTGGCGGTGCGCGAGACGCCGTCCATGCTCGGCGAAACCAATGTCCAGCAATTGGTGCGCGACCTTGCCGATGAGATCGCCGACAACGATACCGTCGAGACGCTGAAAGAGCGGCTGGACAAGATCGCCGCCACCATGGCCTGCCATGGCTCGGTGCGCTCCGGCCGGCTGCTCAAGGCCGAGGAGATGAACGCACTGCTGCGACAGATGGAGGCGACTCCCGGCTCCGGCACCTGCAACCACGGCCGCCCGACCTATATCGAACTCAAGCTCGCCGACATAGAGCGGCTGTTTGGGCGGCGGTGAGCACAAGCCAGGTCAGGCCACACGCTCAATTCACCAACAGGCGATAATCCTTGAACCTATGAGAGAAAACGTAATCCCTTGAGTAACCGGCGCTACCGCCGCGAAAATTCACGGAGATTATCTCGAAGCTTCTCCCAACCTGTTTTTGAACATTCATGTAGATGGGAGTCATCAGCATGCCGGCATCGCAATCGTCGTCATCGAAAGCGATTGCCTGAACGACCTTCTTTTTCTTCTTATCGATGACCCGCAGCTTATTCATGCAGACGAGAAAGCCCGCTTTCTCGTAGACCCCGGCAAATCTGTGGGTTGCTGTCTGCGCCCAGAAGGGAATCTCGACGGTGCCGTCAACCTTCGCCTCACCGGTATCGTCGAGGTTTGCGACCTTCTTCAGCGTGATCGGGAACTTGTCCGAGCCCTTGCTCCAAGTCCCTGTTGCGCCGCTTTCGCCAAGGTCGAGAGAAAACGGACATCCGGTGGTGCCAACGGGCGTTTTCGATCCCATGACCAGCACCCGGTCGAACTCCCTGTCGTCCGCAATCTCGCAAAGGAAGACGCTGGTGCCACTGATCTTGCCGTACACCGCTATCGGGCTTTGCTTCGCGTCGTGGAAATAGCTCCCTCGACCGTAATCCCGCTGCCGAAACTGTCATATCTCTGCAGCGATAGGTGGACGGGGTTAGGTCCGATGGAGCCTTCGTAGTTTTCGACCTGATACCAGCCCGCGGCGGCTTTCCCGGTCAGCAGCAAAACGCAAAAAAATTGCCGATATGAACAGTCTTCCCATTCCGTCCCCCAGTGAAGGCAGCGTACCATAGCTGTCCTTCCTCTGGGTGTCTGCATTCTGATGGAAGCGGTTCTCGGTTTGAGTCCGAAAACAGCTCAAATCATTTGTTTTAACGCTTTAAATTCACCACGATCACGCCGCCCAGCGCCAGGGCGCCGCCGAGGATACCAAGTAGCGTCGGCACTTCGCCCAGCCAGAAGAAGCCGATCAGGGCCGACATGGGCGAGACCAGATAGAGGAAGTTCGACGCGCGCGCTGCCGGGAGGCGCGACAGTGCGGTTGCCCATGCGGCATAGGCGATCAGGCTGGGCACGATGCCAAGAAAGATCACGGCGCCGATACCGGCCGTGTTGGCGGCCGCGGCCTGCGCAAAGCCGCTTGGCAGAAAGGGTGCCAGGCAAAGCGCGCCAAGGATCATGTTGGAGGCCGAAATGGTCAGCGGGTGATGGCGGGCAAAGAGCGGCTTCTGGACGATCGTGTTGATGGCCGAGCACAGCGCGGAGCCAAGAACCAGCAGCGCGCCGGTGTCGAAACTCAAGCCATTGCCGTCGGCCACGGCGATGATGCCGATGCCGGCGAAAGAAATCGCCGTGCCAAACCAGGCCCAGCTTGAGAAGCGCTCGCCCAGCAATGCCATTGCCATGATGGCGGTGAAGATCGGGCTGACATTGATGATGAAACCGGCGGCACCCGCCGACACGGTCAGTTCGCCAAAATTGAGCATGACAGTGTAGAGCGCGACGAAGATGGCGCCGCCAAAGACCAGGCGCCACACTTCGTCGAGCCTCGGCAGCGCCGGGCGCTTGACGGCAAGAAAGATCGCCGCCGGCACCGCGGCAATGGCAAAGCGCAGCGCACCGAGTTCCAGCGGCCCGAAAGCGGCGAGGCCGGCACGGATCGCCGGAAAGGCCGAGGCCCAGCCGACCACCGTCAACGCCACGGCGATGGCCGCCGTGGTGTCCATCCGCTGTGTCGGATTCGACGTGCTGGTCGTTGCGCTCATCTGCCTGTCCTCGGGTTCCCAGAGTGTTGAAAGGCAGAAAGCGCCTTTTCGGCGCGGTTGACAAACGATCAAATCGAGGATCACCTGTGACTGTGGATCACAGCTCAGACACAATGGTGCCGCTCGAGACCCTGCGCGCCTTCGATGCGGCGGCGCGAACGGGGAGCTTTTCGGCCGCGGCCGAGAAGCTCAACATCACCCACGGCGCCGTCAGCCGGCAGATCGCCAAGCTGGAAGACTGGCTGGGCCTGAAAGTGTTCGACCGCGGCGCGCGCGGCGTCTCGCTGACCATCGAGGGCAACCGCCTGCATCTGCGCACGGCGGAAGCCTTTGCGCTGATCTCCAGCCATTCCGACCGCTGGGTCGAGCCGCGCGGAACCGCCGTGGTGCGGCTGACCTCGATACCCTCCGTCAGCGGGCTGTGGCTGATGCCACGCATGGCGGCGCTGGAGAACAATCCCACCAAGCTGCGCATCGTCCTCGACGTCGACATCCGCCAGGCCGACCTTGCCGATGAAGGCATCGACCTGTCGGTCCGCTGCGGCCGCGGCGGCATTCCGGGCCGCATCTCGGTGAAGCTGTTCGAGGAACATGTCTTTCCCGTCGCCGCGCCCGGCCTTGCCCACGAGATCGGTCGCGGCG
>NZ_JAMYQZ010000111.1:0-17357 GCF_040321145.1 Mesorhizobium sp. M0514 | reverse complement strand
CCCCAGCGCCGGCCGCGGCCGGCCCGGTTGCGCCGAGCTTCGACGTCGTGCGCGTCGAAAGCAACGGCTCGATCGTCGTTGCCGGCAATGCTGCGCCCAATTCGAAGATCGAGATCCTCAACGGCTCCTCGGTGCTTGGCTCGACTGTCGCCGGTCCGGACGGCGCCTTCGTCATCGTTCTCGACGATCCGCTGAAGCCCGGCGACTATACGATTGCGTTGCGCGCGACGGCCGGCGATGTGGTTACCCCTTCCGTGCAGACCGCCGTCGTTTCGGTTCCCAAGGACGCCGCCGGCCAGGTGCTGGCGATGGTCGAGGAACCCGGCAAGCCGGCCGAGCTGCTTAGCGTCCCGGCGCCTGAGACCAAGCCCGCGGCACCGGCCGCCGGCGATCAGGCCGCTGCCCCGGCCGCTGAGGTGCCTGCTACGGCTGCGCCTGCCGTGGCCACGGCAGCGCCTGCCGCTCCCGCTGAAACAGCACCTGCTGCTCCGGCTGTGGAAGCCGCAACTGCCCCTCCAGCGCCAGCAGTACCTGCAGCGCCGCCGGCGGCAGGCGTGGCTGCACCCAAGATCGTCGTCGAGGCGGTCGAGATCGACGGCAACAAGATCTTCGTCGCCGGTCTGGCTGACGCCGGCCGCAAGGTGCGCGCCTATGCCAACGATATCCTGCTTGGTGATGCGGTGACCTCGCCCGACGGTCATTTCCTGGTCGAGGCGACGCGCGACATCCCGGTCGGCAGCTACACCATCCATGTCGACGGTCTCGACGCCGAGGGCGTGAAGGTCGTGGCCCGCGCCGCCGTGCCGTTCGAGCGCGAACCCGGCGAAGCGATCGCCGCCGTGGCGCCCGCGGAGGCCAAGCCCGCCGAGACCAAGCCCGCCGAAGCAAAGCCTGCTGAGCCGGCCGCACCGGCTGCTGCCGAAGCACCGGCCGCTCCGGAGCCTGCGGCGCCAGCCACTATCGCGGCTGCCCCTGCGAAGCCCGCACCAGCTGCTGCCGCATCCGCACCAGCCGCACCGGCGGCTGAAGCGCTGGCTCCGGCTGCCCCGGCGGTTGCCGGGGCACCTGCGGCACCGGCAGCGCCTGCCGCTGAGGTTCCAGCCGTCGTCGCGGCGGCAACGCCCGATGTGCCAGAGACGGTGGCGCCAAAGCTTGAACATGCCGACGGCGCGGTGATCATCCGCAGGCACGACACGCTGTGGCGGATCTCACGGCGCGTCTACGGTCACGGCGTGCGCTTCTCGACCATCTATCTCGCCAACCAGGACCAGATCAGCGATCCCGACCGCATCTGGCCGGGGCAGGTGTTCAAGGTTCCGGAAAAGTCCAAGGAAGGCGAAGCCGCCGACCTCAAGGCGATGGGCGAGCAGGTGACAACGGCGCCGGTGAAGACGCAGTAGCGGCCGAGCGCTTGATCTCCCCCCTTGAGGGGGAGATGGCCGGCAGGCCAGAGGGGGTCGCCGCGCATAGAACGCCGACCTTCTCTTTGCTGCAAACGACGTTGCGTCAGGACGTACCGACCCCCTCTGTCGCCTTCGGCGACATCTCCCCTCGAGGGGGGAGATTAGGTCGCTCTACCCATCGGGTTAGCTTGCCACGCACCCGTTCATCGTCTATCGCCGATGAACGATGGCAGACTCGCTCGCTGAACCAGACCACGCAAACTGCGCACCGCCCCAAAGCCGCGCCGTTGCCGCTCGCTTCGCCGCACTCTCGCACCCGGCGCGCATCGAGATCCTTAGACATCTGTCGGCCAGCCGCTCCTGCTGCTGCCGTGAGGTTGTCGACCATCTCGACCTCGCGCAGTCGACGGTCTCCCAGCATCTGAAAATCCTGGTCGAAGCAGGCTTGGTCCGCTTCGAGCCCGACCGCCAGCGCTCGCGCTATCAACTCGACCGCGCCGCGCTCGCCGACGTTTCCGCATCGCTGACCGCACTCGTCAATTCCTGCTGCTCCGGCCGCTGATTTCTCACGCAAAAGGCAAGACAAGTGGCAGAAAAAACCGTTTCCGATAGCTCGACCTTCAGAACCTTGCGCAATCTGTGGCCCTATATGTGGCCGGCCGACCGCGCCGATCTCAGGGCACGCGTCACTTGGGCAACGCTGCTTCTGGTCGTTGCCAAGCTGACACTGGTTGCCGGGCCGTACTTCTTCAAATGGGCGACCGATTCTCTGGCCGGTGACGCCAAATCGCCGCCGCCGCTGCCATCCTTCCTGCTGGCGCCGGTGATGCTGGTCGTCGCCTACAATGTCGTGCGGCTGGTGCAGCTTGGCTTCAACCAGCTGCGCGACGCGCTGTTTGCCCGCGTTGGCCAATATGCGGTGCGCCAGCTCGCGTTCCGCACCTTCGTTCACATGCACCAGCTGTCGCTGCGCTTTCACCTCGAGCGCCGCACCGGCGGCCTGTCGCGCATCATCGAGCGCGGCACCAAGGGCATCGAGACGATCGTGCGCTTCATCATGCTGAACACGGCGCCGACCATCCTCGAATTCGCGCTGACCACCGGTATCTTCGCCTACACTTATGGCTGGAAATATGTGGTCGTGGTGGCGGCCACGGTGTGGCTCTACGTCTGGTTCACGGTTCGCGCCAGCGACTGGCGCATCTCGATCCGCCGCGACATGAACGACAGCGACACCGACGCCAACACCAAGGCGATCGACTCCCTGCTCAACTACGAGACGGTCAAATACTTCAACAACGAGGGTATGGAGGCTGAGCGCTTCGACCGTTCGATGGCGCGCTATGAAATGGCGGCGACCAGGATATGGACCTCGCTCGGTTGGCTGAATTTCGGCCAGGGCATCATCTTCGGTCTCGGCACCGTCGTCGTCATGTGCATGTCGGCGCTGGAGGTGCAGGCCGGCACGCAGACGGTCGGCGATTTCGTCTTCATCAACGCCATGCTGATGCAGCTTGCGGTGCCGCTCAATTTCATCGGCTTCATCTACCGCGAAATCCGCCAGGGGCTGACCGACATCGAGCAAATGTTCGACCTGCTCGATGTGCCGCAGGAAATCACCGACAAGCCCGATGCCAAGCCACTGGCTGTTACAGCCGGCAAGGTCGAGTTCCGCGACGTGCACTTCGCCTACGACCCCAGCCGCAAGATTCTGAAGGGCGTCTCCTTCGAGGTTCCGGCCGGCAAGACGGTGGCCATTGTCGGTCCGTCCGGCGCCGGCAAGTCGACGATTTCGCGGCTCTTGTTCCGCTTCTACGACGTCCAGGGCGGTCAGGTGCTGATCGACGGCCAGGATGTCCGTGATGTGACGCAGGCGAGCCTGCGCGGCGCGATCGGCATGGTGCCGCAGGACACCGTGCTGTTCAATGACACCATCGCCTATAACATCCGTTACGGCCGCATCGGCGCCAGCGAGGAAGACATGCAGAAAGCCGCCGAGCTTGCCCAGATCGGCCCGTTCATCGAACGACTGCCCGAAGGCTACCGCTCGATGGTTGGTGAGCGCGGGCTAAAACTGTCGGGCGGCGAAAAGCAGCGCGTGGCGATCGCCCGCACCATCCTCAAGGCGCCGCCGATCCTGATGCTCGACGAGGCGACCTCGGCGCTGGACAGCCACACCGAACAGGAAATCCAGGCCGCCCTCGACCTGGTCAGCAAGGGCCGCACCACCATCGTCATTGCGCATAGGTTGTCGACGGTGATCACCGCCGACGAGATCATCGTGCTCAAGGACGGCGAGATCGCCGAGCGCGGCACCCATGCCGAGCTGATGCAAAAGCATGGCCTCTACGCGTCGATGTGGGACCGCCAGCGCGAAGCGACAGAAGCCGAAGAGAGGCTTCGAGTTGCACGCGAGAGCGATGAGCTGGGTGTGGTTGTGCGCAGGCGGACTTCGGAGGTGAGCTAGGCGGCGGAGCGCCGATCTCCCCCCTTGAGGGGGAGATGTCGCCGAAGGCGACAGGGGGTCGCCGCGCGTGGAGCGCTAACCTTCATCGGTCGCAAGGGGGGCGCATCCAGTCGAACCGACCCCCTCTGGCCTGCCGGCCATCTCCCCCTCAAGGGGGGAGATATGCAGCGTCGTCCCATCATCACCACCGAAAATTTCCCCTTGACCTCAACCTAAGTTGAGATCGCAAACCCGTTCCTGAGCCACCGAACCCAAGTCGTTCAAGAACGGAGACAGATTCAAATGGATAAACTTGCCGAGGCAGCCGTGTTCAGGGTCGACAAATTCGTCGTTCCTGCCGAGGCCCGTGAAGAAATTCTCAGCAGAGTTCGGGCGACTCATGAATTGCTGCGTCTGCAGCAAGGCTTCGTCCAGGATTTCGTGCTCGAGCAATTTTCGGGTCCGGGTGAGTTCAACCTGGTCACCATTGTCGAATGGGAAAACCAGGCGGCCGTCGACAATGTCGTGCCGATCGTCAAGGCGGCCCACGAGCGGGCGGGCTTCAACCCGCAGGAGACCATTGCCCGGCTGGGTGTGAAGGCCGATATCGCCAACTATCAGCGTCTGCCTGAGATGTAGGAGGGCCAGCCCGTGCCAGGTGCTGGCGCCTCGACGCTCAGCACCTGGCCGGTGCGGGCATCGCTGATCATGTTCTCGAAACCACGCCATTCGGCGGCGACGATGAACAGTGTCGTGCCATCCGGCCCGCCCAGCATGCAGGCAAAGCAGCCGCGATCGGCATCGACTGTCTGCAACACCTCGCCACCTTCGCGCACCCGCACGCAGCGCTTGTTGGGAACATCCGCGTACCAGGCAGCCCCTTCGGCATCGAGGCAGATGCCGTCGGGAAAGCCATCGAGATCGGCCCAGACCCGGCGGTTGGAAAGCCCGCCATCCTCCGCGACATCGAAGGCGGTCAGCCGGATGGCATGCGACTCCGCCACGATCAGTGTCCTGTTGTCCGGCGTCACCGCCATGCCGTTGGCGAAAGCGATGTTCTCGGCCACTTGTCGAACCGAGCCGTCCGGCGTGATCAGCACGATGGTGCCGGGCCCGAAATGCTCGCCCGGTGCAGGCGCCGACCCGCCGCCATTGACATAGATGTTGCCGCGCCCGTCGACGACGATCTCGTTCCACGGGCTGTTTGACAGCGACCGAAGATCGGCATGGGTGGCCAGCGTTCCATCCGCCTCCTGCCGCAGCAACAAGCCATCCCGACCCGAGACGATCAGCAATCGGCCATCCGGCAACCAGTCGATCGAATAGGGCAGGATGGCCGGCACGGTGAGCATCACCTGGTTCCCGCCGTCCTCATCCACCGCGACGATCTCTCCGGTTCCCCAGTTGCAGAGCCACAGGCGTCCGTCGTGCCAGCGGGGAGACTCTCCGAAAGCGAGGCCTTCTGTAATGACCTTGGCGTTCAGGGCGACTGATTTCGAGGATGGCATCTCTGACCCTGGTTTGTCGACTCGCCGCAATTCGGCATTGTCGCGAAGCGCTTTCCTGCCAAGGACGTATGAATCTGTGGCGCCCCGACACCGTCGACAATTTCGGCAAACCATCGTGCGGATGCCTCTGGATCAGAGTGCCTTTAATCCTTGAGGGCAGCTGATATTGTCGCGTCGGAAATAACCCGTTCGCGCAAGTTTTGCGACCAAGAGAGTATTTTCGATGTTCGGTTTCTTTTCCCGCAAATCCAAGAAAACGCCCGAGAAGTCGGCATCAGATTCTGGAAAGCAGTTGGAATTCGGCCTGCCGTTGCCGGTCGTCGTACTGCGTTCGAACGTCGAGGATCCTGATGAAGAGCCGTTTTTCTCGTCTTCGCTGTCATGCAATTCGTCACAGCGATGGTTTCCAAAGGACTCTATCGTTATCCCGAAATCGACACCAAGGCGATGCAGGTCCTTCATGCCGACTCGTACTCTTCGGAGGTAAAGAACGGTCAATTCATCCACAATGCCGGGCAGGAAATCGGCGCCATGATTGCCAACGCACGAGCTGGACTCACTGCTTGTGGCGCAAAGGGCCAGCTTGCGACTTTGGAAAAGATGTCCAGCTGGATTGCAGACCACCCAACGAAGCCGCCCAGCAGACGGGCTTCGAGGGCGGGCGGGATGATTTTCTCGATACACTTGATCATGCGTTCTACGTTGCGGATGAGGCCGCGCCCATGGAAAACCTTTTGGCGCGCTGGATCGCGTCATGGCCTGATCTGCAAGTTGTCGATAGTGACGATTACGACGACGTCATACACCGGCTGGTGATGGCCAATCCGAAGCGCGAAGCAGGCTTCTTCATAAGTCCGTTGGCAACTTGGCAGGCCAGATGATCTTGAGCTGGCGCGATGTCGGGGCCGGCCTTGCCTGCGCCAAGATCGCGCCGCCCGAGATCAAAATCGCGTTCGGCATGGCAAGGATGCTGAACATAGAAGGAGAGAAACAGCTGGTTTTTCAACTTCAGACCAGCGCGAAGAAGACCCGACTATGCAGTGCGACGGAGACACACGTCACGGTCTACGAGTACATCGCTCCAGAAGAGTTGCTTGTCATACCGCCAGGCGAGAGCCCGCTAGCGGCTAACGCCCCGAAAGTTGGCGCCAAGCTTGGCATTGCTGAAGAGCCCGAGATCACAGCGGTCATTGAGCTGGCGGAACAATACCATGCTCCCGCCGCCGTCGACCTCCTGCGCAAGGCAGGCTTCGACCCGACGGATGCCATCGTTTCTGCGAATTCGGTGGTGCAGAAGGAGGAAGGAGCAATCGTGAATTGGGTGGTGCTGGCATCAGGCCAAGTCTTCCTTTTCCAATCGTTGCGGAACGGCGGTGTGCTCTTGCGCGGCAAGGATGATGAAAGCCTCGCTGAGGCCGCTATGGCCGAGCTCAATGCCCACTTTGATCGCTCCGCTGCGGCGGGTTAGCGACAGCAAACCTACTTTTTCTCCGTCAGGAAGAACGTGCCATCGGCATGGCCGTTGGCACCGCATGACAGGGGCTCCGATTTGCCATCCTTGCCGGCGCCGCTCTGCTCGACGACAAGCGCATCGCCGTCGCGTCGGAAGGTAAAGACAAAACCGGTTGGGTTGTCGTTGTCGACGGCACGGTCGACCAGCCGCAGAGTGTTGCGCTCCTCGACCGTGCCGTCGATCTCGCATGACCCACTTCCCCAGACTGGATTGGAAACGACATCTTCCGAGATTTCGACCTTGCCTCCGCCAACAGCCTTGATGTCGACGCTGCCGCGCACGCTGCTCCATGTGCCGATCAAACCTGCATCGGGGGGCTTGCGTATGCCGGACAGGAAGGTTGCGCGGTCTCGCAGGAATTCGCCGAGATCGAAAGTCTGTTGGTTCTTGGGCGAACTTTCGTTGAAGCCGGCGATCTGGTCGCGATACGCGATGAAATCGCTTTGGTCGTCCCGCAGCGCCTTGCCGGCATGAGCATCGAGCCTCTTCAGCAGCGCGGTATAATTCTTCGCGACGTCGGCATCGGCTTGCGCCAGGACCGGATCGGCGCAAATGGCCTTTTCCGCCACGCTGGCGGCCTTGGCGCAGTCGAAGGATGGCTTGCCTTGCGCAACTGCGTGGTCGCTCGCTGCCACAAGTACGGTCAAAACGGCACCCACGGCTGACGATCGTATGGCAACAAGATACGTTTTGCCTGAATTTGGCGCCATGGCAGTCGGCCTTTTCGCCGCGCGTTCAGCCGGCGTTGACCCGAATTCTGGCGGCAAAGCAGCCGACAGGCAAGCACGTCACCGTTCCTGCCGGCTGCGGACGATGCGGCCTTGCCCAATGTTGCGTTGCGGCAGCGGAGCCTTTCCGGTATTGAGGCCGGACCTGAAACAGGGACCGCCCCCATCCCATGAGCCCCATCCGATGAGCCTTGTCGATTCGATCAAGAATGCCTTCGTTCCGATCCATCGCGAGGGCTATCCGTTCATTGCCGCCTTTGGTGCGGGCACGCTGTTCCTGGGCTATTTCTCCTCGGTGCTGTTCTGGATCGGCCTGATCCTGACCGCCTGGTGCGTCTATTTCTTCCGTGACCCCGAGCGTGTCACCCCGGTCGATGACAGGCTGGTGGTCAGTCCCGCCGACGGCGTCATCTCGGCGGTCGGCCCGGCCGTGCCGCCGCGCGAGCTTGGCCTCGGCAACACCGAGATGACCCGCATCTCGGTGTTCATGAACGTCTTTTCCTGCCATGTGAACCGCGCTCCGGTGCGCGGCCGCATCACCAAAATCGAGCACCGGCCGGGCAAATTCCTGAACGCCGAACTCGACAAGGCAAGCTCGGAGAACGAGCGCAACGGGCTGGTCATAGACAGTCCCAACGGCATCGTTGTCGCCGTGCAGATTGCCGGCCTGGTGGCGCGCCGCATCGTCTGCTGGGCCGAGACCGGCGGCTCCATTGCCGTCGGCGAACGCTTTGGCCTGATCCGCTTCGGCTCGCGCGTCGATGTCTTCCTACCGTCGACCGCGGTGCCGCGCGTCGCCGTCGGCCAGACGGCGGTCGGCGGCGAAACCGTGCTCGCCGAATTCGGCGGCGTCGCCGCAACCCCGCTCGTCAGGATTTCGTAAGCGGTGGGCGCGCCGTTCAAAAAGTTCGAGGCCCATGGCAGCGGCGGCCCGCGCATCCGCGAAATTCCGATGCGCATGGTGCTGCCTAATCTGGTCACCGTGCTTGCCATCTGCGCCGGCCTGTCCGGTATCCGCTTCGGCTTCGAGGGCCGTTTCGAGCCGGCCGTGGTGATGGTGCTGCTCGCCGCCTTCCTGGACGGCATAGACGGGCGCCTGGCGCGCATGTTGAAGGCGACATCCAAATTCGGCGCGCAGATGGATTCGCTGGCCGACATCGTCAATTTCGGCGTCGCGCCGGCACTGGTGCTCTACGCCTTCCTGCTCGACCGCGCCGGCTCCTTCGGATGGATCGCAGCCCTTCTGTTCACCATCGCCTGTGGCCTGCGGCTGGCGCGCTTCAACGTGCTCGACGAAGACCATGACCGGCCGATCTGGCAGAGCGAATACTTCGTTGGCGTGCCGGCGCCGGCCGGCGCCGTGCTGGTTATGCTGCCGCTCTATCTGTCCTTCCTCCGGCTCGGTCTCGAGCCGGACCGCCTGACGGCATTCGTCGCCACCGGCTTCACTGTGCTGGTCGCTTTCCTGCTGGTCAGCCGGCTGCCGGTCTATTCCGGCAAAAGCCTGAAAGTGCCCGGCGACAAGGTGCTGCCGATCATCCTGGCGGTCGTTCTCTACGTCCTGCTGTTGATGACCTATCCCTGGTACACGCTGACCGCCTCTGTCGCAGGCTATCTCATCTTCCTGCCTTTCAGCGTGCGGGCGTATTCGAAGCGCGCCAAGCGCGAGGGCGAAAAAGTGCCGCCGTCGGATATTGGGTAGTTGTTATCTCCCCCCTTGAGGGGGAGATGTCGCCGAAGGCGACAGAGGGGTCGGTACGCCCCGGACGCGACCTCGTTTGAGCGAAGAGGACGTCGGCGCTTCACGCGAGGCGACCCCCTCTGGCCTGCCGGCCATCTCCCCCTCGAGGAGGGAGATACGCTAAGCCGCCAGGCCCAACCCCAGCTTCTCGATCGCCAGGTTCCGCGTCGAGACATAATCCGTCTTGCCGGAACCCAGCACCGGGATCTCCTCGACCTTGACGATGTCGTTGGGCACCATCAGTTCGGCCGCACCTGCCTTCTTGCCGAAGGCGCGCAGTTCTTCCGGATCGGCGTCGTCGGCGGTGGTGACCAGCACGATGCGCTCGCCGCGCCTCTTGTCCGGCACCGCCACCGCGGCGTGGCGCTCTTCCGGCCACAGCGACTGCACCAGCATCTCGACGGCGCCCAACGACACCATCTCGCCAGCGATCTTGGCGAAGCGTTTTGCCCGGCCGCGAATGGTGATGAAGCCTTCGCGGTCTACCGAGACGATGTCGCCGGTGTCGTGCCAGCCGTCCAGCGGCTGCAATTCGCCGGGCCGGTCAGCGGTCATGTAGCCCATCATCAAATTCGGCCCGTCGAGCCACAGGCGGCCGGCACCCTCGATACCCTCGACCGGTTCGAGCTTCATGCGCATCGCCGGCAACAGCCGTCCGACCGTACCGTCGCGGCCATGGATGGCGGTGTTGACGGCAACGACTGGGGCGGCCTCGGTCAGCCCGAACCCCTCGATGATCGAGGCATCGAAGCGCTCGCGATAAACGCGCCGCGTCTCCGGCTTCACCGCTTCCGCGCCGGCGACGACGAAGCGCAGGCTGGAGAAATCGCCATCCTTCGCGGTGCGGGCATAGTTGGCAAGGAACGTGTCGGTGCCGAACATGATGGTCGGCTTCACCTTGCGAGCGATCTCCGGGATGATCTTGTAGTGCAGCGGTGACGGGTAGAGGAACAGTTTCACCCCGGTCACCAGCGGCAGGATGGTGCCGCCGGTCAGGCCGAAAGAGTGAAAAACCGGCAGCACGTTGAGCAGGATGTCGGACGGCGAAATGGTAATGCGCGCCTCGGCCTGCATGGCGTTGGCGTGGAGATTGCGGTGCGACAGCACCACGGCCTTGGGCGTGCCTTCCGAGCCTGAGGTGAACAGGATTGCGGCGGGCTTGGCCGCATCCTGCCGCTGCAGCGGGAACCGCCAGAGCACCGCTGCTGCGAGCCTTTCCAGTGTGGTGACGCTTGCGCGCACATCCTCCAGCCACAGCATCTTGGCGCCGCCGGCCTCGACCGCGGCGATGATGTCGGCAAGCGCCGCCTTCTCGACGAACGCGCGCGAGGAAACCACCGTTCGGATGACTGCCGTGCGCACCGCGGCGGTTACGCTGGCCGGCCCTGCCGTGTAGTTGATCATCGCCGCCACCCGGCCGGCCGAGAGCAGGCCGACGAAGGACAGCACCACGCCATTGGCGTTGGGCAGCAAAACCCCGACCGCTTCGCCGGGCGCCGCCACCGCCTCGAAACGGCGGCCGAGCACGCGCGCGCCGATGAACATTTTTCGATAGCTGAGCGAGCCGCTGATCACATCCTCGATGATCGGATGCGAGGCGCCGGTGCGATCCGCGGCATCGCGCATGGCCAGGAACAGGCCGCGATCGAGGTTGCTGCCATAAAGCCGCGCCTCGGCGATGCGGTCGAACAACGCATTGGTGTTGGAAGCCTGGTCGGGGTTGCGCGCCACCAGTTCGGCAATCGTCATTGGCTCCAGCACGCTGATCGAGAGTTTTGGGAACCAATGGCGCGGCGCCCGGTTCTTTGGCGTCAAGGAAACCGGCAGGTCGTGCGCGCCGGTGACGAAGATCGGCACGATGCGGGCGTCGGCCTGCATGGCGATGCGGGTGACGGCTCGGAACAGGCGAAACGTCTTCACATCGGGCTCGACGTCACCGGGCAGATAGACGGCAAGCCGGCCTTTACCCTTCAGCACCCTGACCAGCCGCCGGCTGACGAAGAGATGCTCGGCGTTGAAGGCGATGGTGCGGCCAAGCTCGCGCCAAGGCTCCATCCAGGGCGAGCGCGCCGAGGCCTCGTCGAGAATGTGCAGCGTGTCGTCGGGCAGCAGCGACAGCATCAGCGCCGGCTCGAAGCGTGACTGGTGCGAGACCACATAGATCACCGGCGTCGGCGCGTTGCGGGCAATGCGGATGCGCCGGTCATCGATCCGGTAGGCGAGCTTGAACGGCACATAGAGTAGCGCCTGGGTAAAGCGCAGGTCGAGACGAAACGTCTCGATCGCGCCAATCAGCAGCCAGGCCAGCACGAGGCCTGCAAGCAGCGCCAGTGTCAGGATCATGCCGCGTCTCTCCCAACGTTCCGGTATCGCGGCTCTTCGTCCGCTTCGCAGGAGAGGGTAACGCAATGGGGGGCAAGGTCAATGTAGAGCCTCTTCCTTCTCCACGTTCACGGGGAGAAGGTGCCCCGAAGGGCGGATGAGGGGCGGCGCTGCGCTTCACGTTGGCTCAAGCCGCCTTGATCCGCCCGCTGATGAACCGGAACTCCTGGCTCTTGCCGCCATACCCATAAGCTGCGGCCGGAACCTCGTGCACGAAGGCATAGCTCTCCTCATGCACGCCACCGAGCAGCTTACCAAAGGTGTCGAAGATCGCCTTCAGATAAGCCTCCAGCTCCAGCTTGGTGTTGGTGCCGTCGACCACCTTGATGTCGAGCCAGAAAGTATTGGCGCCATGCTGTGCCAGCGACTTGCCGCCGGCGAACCAGTGCTGCGGGTCGATATAGGTGACAGCGACGGCGGTGATCGTCGGGTCCTTGCGCAGATGGGTTGCGGTCAGGCCGGTGATTTCCTTGGCGATTCTGGCGGACAGCTTGGCGTCGGGCTTACCGGTGACGCTGATGTTGATGATGGGCATTTTTCTCTCCTTCGTTTGAGCGGCGTTGGAGAGACAATGCCACCATCTTTGGGTCAAAAAAATCGAATTGTCTCGAACATAAGGTTCTGTATTATCGAAGTATGCAAGCTCTCGATCCCGATCTGCTCAAAACCTTCCTTGCCTTTGTCGATGGCGGCTCGCTGGCTCAGGCTGCGTCTGTTGTCGGCCGCTCGCCCTCGGCGGTGACCGCGCAGATGCAGCGCCTGGAGGAGATCGTCGGCGAACCGCTGCTGGTGGCGCAGGGGCGCGGGCGCGGGCTGACGCCGGCCGGCGAGGATCTTGTTGGTCATGCCCGCCGCATTCTTGCCGTGCACAGCGAGGCCTGGTTGGCGCTCAAGGGCGCGCGTGCCGCTGGTCGCGTCGCCATCGGCACGACACAGGATTTCGCTGATAGCGGCCTGCCGGAGTTGCTGCGCGCCTTCGCGACCAGCCATCCGCGCGTCAGGGTCGAACTGCGCGTCGGCCGTTCGGCCGAGCTTGGCGAGGCGCTGCAGGCCGGGCAGCTCGATCTGGCCGTTGTCATGCGCAAGACGCCGGCCAATGACGAAGTAGGGCTGTTCAGTGAACCGATGCTGTGGCTGTGTTCGCAAAAGGGCCTTGCCGTGCGGGAAGAGGAACTGCCGCTGGCGCTGCTCGATCCCTATTGCGGCTTTCGCGAAGCGGCACTTGCGGCCCTCGATGCTGCCGGCCGCCGCTACCGCATCGCCGCCGGCAGCGCCAGCCTTGCCGGCTTGCGTACGGCGGTCAATGCCGGCATCGCGCTGACCTTGCGCACCGCCCGCTTTGCCCATTCAGGCATTGCCGAAGCACCGCGCGAATTCGCCCTGCCGCCGGTGCCGACAGCGCAATTCGCGATAAAACTCGGCCAGGGCGCTGAGCGGCCGGCGCGCGATCTTGCCATCCTGCTCAGCGACAACCTCGCCTTGCCCGGCTTTGCCGGCTGATGTCCAAAGAAAAAGCCGACCTTTACGGTCGGCTTTGAGGAGGACGGGTCGAGGGGTTTGGGGGGACTTGGGGGGTGACCCGTCGCACATAAAACTGCCTGATCCGCATGATGGTTCCATGACTTGGAAAATAATTATTGGGTTGCCGCACTTTTTCTCGCGGTCAGCCAGTCGCGCCCCGCATGGGCGAAAACCGCGCACAGTACTATGGCGCCGCCGATCAGGCTGGCGGCCGGCGCGATCTCGCCGAGGAACAGGAAGGCGAACAGGATCGCAAACGGCACTTCGGCGGCACCGAGAAGGCCGGACTCAGGCGCAGGGATCAGCCGCGAGCCTTCCGTCCACAGGATCGACGCCGCTGCGAACGATCCTCCGAAGGCGACGAGCAGTACGGCGTCGCGAGCAGAAATCGCCAGGGGGTCGGTGACGAACCAGCCGAGCACGAACAGCAGAAGCGCCGAGACTGCGCCCGCCCACACCACCGGCGTGTCGCGGAAGGCGCGCACCATGATCATGTAGAGCGCACTGCCGGCGGTCATCAGCAGCGCGAGCCCATCGCCAAACAGATGACCGCTGCCGAAGCCGGAGCCGACCATGATCGCTACGCCGCACAGCGAAACGGCGGCGGCGGCAAGCGTCTGCGCCCGGAACGGCTCGCGCACCAGCACGAAGGCGAGCAGCGCGGTGATGAAAGGCGCGGTGGCGTAGATGACCGCGACATTGGCGACATAGGTGAATTTGAACGCCGAGATGAAGGCGATGCTGGCCGCGGCGCCCTCGAGGGCCAGCAGCCAGCCGCGCCAGCCAAGCCGCAAGCTTTCCCGCCCGCCGGAGCGGCGCCGGCGCCACAGCACATAGAAGGTGATCAGGATCGCGCCGACAAAGCCGCGCCAGCAGGTGATGGTCAGCGGGTCGGCGTGGATCGATTTGGTCAGCACGCCGGTGAGGGCGAAGAAAGCCGCCGAGGCCGCCACCAGCATGATGCCGAGCGTACGCTCGGCAGCGGTATCTGTGGTGCCTGGGCCGTCGAGCGCTTCCGTCATCTCAGCAGCCTATCCGTCTTCTCCTGCCACCATGCTGTCAGCACGGGGTACTCATAGCCGCTTGCGGAAATGCTCGTTGCCGATGATCAGCAGGCCGGCGCCGACGATCAACGCCGCCCCCAGAAACACCTCGCGACGCGGCACGTCGCCCCAGATCGCAAAGCCGAGCCCGAAGGCCCAGACCAATGAGGTGTATTCGAACGGCGCCACGATCGACACCGGCGCCCGCTTCATGCCTTCGAACAGCATAAATTGCGCCACGCCGCCGAGCGCGCCGACGCTGATCAAAAGCAGCAACTGGCGCCAGTCCGGCATCTGCCAGACCAACAGCGCCGGCACCGTGGAAAACACCAGGAAGTAGAAATTGTTGAGCACAAGCTGGATCAGCGTGCGCTCGGCCAGCGCCGTCTTGCGCAACAGCACCACGGCAATGCCCCACAGCACTGCCGCAGCCAGTACCAAGAGCATCGGCACGGACAAGCCGAGACGAGTGGGATCACAGGCGATGAAGACGCCGACGAAGCCGATGAACACCGCCAGCCAGCGCAACAGAGGCACCTTTTCGCCAAGCATCACCACCGACAGCACGGTGACGATGATCGGGGCGGCGTAATAGATGGTGGTGAGTTCGGCCAGCTGCAGGGAGCGGGCCGCGTTGTAGTAGCAGAGCCAGGCGCCGAGCGTGAAGGCGCTGCGCACCAGCATCGGCCGCACGATGGGCGAGCGCATTGTGTCGGCAAAGATGGGCGGTCCGCCGATTGCAGCACAGCCGATAAGCACAGCGATCGAGCGGAAGAACATGATCTGCCAGACGCTGATGCCGACGACCAGAAGCTTGATCGCGGCGTCCTGCGTCGAAAACAGGAAATAGGCGCAGCCGGTGAACAGGATGCCGGCAAGCACCCTTTCGCGGGTTTCCAGAATGGCAATATCGGCCATGCGGCGTGTCCGGCGCTGTCAAGAGGACGAAGAAGAAGCCTGCCCCAATCAGGCTCCCATTGCAGGCTACACGGGCGAAAGCCTGCGGGGCGCTACGCCAGTGGCAAGCTTGCGTTGGCGCAGCCTGGCCGACAGCGTGGGCACGCCGTTCACTGTGTTGCCTGGTAGAGCTGTGAAGCGGCCTCCTTCAGGGCGCGCCGCCCGCCCGGCCTGAGATACATCATGTGGCCGCCTTCGACGACGTCGAGACGGATGGGTTTTGCCGCGCCCAGCGTCGGGATTTGGCTCACCAGATAGCGTGAGGCCAGATAGGGCGTGACCAGATCGGTGTCACCGTTGACGATCACCACGCCAAGCCCCGGGTTGAGCGAGCGCGCCCGCTGCAGATCGTCCATCACCCCGGCATAGCCTTGCCGCGAGTCGCCATAGTCCCAGGCGTGGGTCACATCGCCATTGAGCAACCGGTAGCTGATATCGGTGCGAAAATTCAGCTCGTCGCGCGCATAACCGACAAAGGCCGAGGTCAGCGCCGGTACGCTGCGGTCGAGCACCGGATCCGGGCCGGCGCTGCGGGCGCTCTCCGGGGCGATGTCGCTGGTGGCGATGGTGCCGTCATACGGGCTGAGCACTTTGCCACTGGCGCGCTGGAATTCGCGCGCGAACAGGCCGGTCGGGATGCGGGCGAAATTGCGCTGCACGAGGTCGAGCGGCAGGCCGGTGATCTCGGCCACGCGCTGGCTGGCCAGCTGCCCGCCCTGTTCCAGCCCGCCGGTCAGAGCCGTGAGGTAGTCGCCCAGCGCATACTTTTCGACCTCGGCGAGCTTTTCGCGCAGTGCTTCGCCGCTGACGCCTTCGCTGCGCAGGCGCACCGCCGCCAGCGAGGGCAGTTCCAGCGCCCAATGCAGTGGCTGGAATTCGTCGGGCAGCACCAGCGTGAACTCCAGTGCAGGCGAGATCAGCACGATGCCGTTGGGGCTCAGGCCGACATCTTCCTGCAGGGTCCTGGCGAGAAGTGCCGCGCGGAACCCGCCATAGCTTTCGCCGGCGAGGAAGAGCGGCGATCCGGTGCGGCTGTTCTGGGCGAGATAGAGCCGGATGAAAGCGCCGATCGAACTGGCGTCCTGGCTGACGCCCCAAAAATCTTTCGTGTCCTGGCCGGGGGCCTCGCGGCTGTAGCCGGTGCCGACCGGATCGACGAAGACGAGGTCGGTCATGTCGAGCCAGCTGTCGGGATTGTCGATCAGCTTTTGCGGCGGCAGCAGGAATTGGCCATCGGCGCCGGTCGCGACGACACGCGGGCCGAGTGCGCCGAGATGCAGATAGGCGGATGCCGCGCCCGGGCCGCCATTGAAGACGAAGGTGATGGGGCGAGCCTTCTCCGCGCCCGCCAGTGGCGGCAGCGTGTAGGCGACATAGAAGATTTCCGCGGTGACCTCGCCCTTGCCGGATAGCAGCGACAGCGTGCCGGCCTTTGCCTGATAGTCCAGCTTGCGCCCGGCAATGGTGATTGAATGGCTGGTCGTCTGCGGTGCCGGCAGCAGCGACAGCACGCCGCCTGCCGGTGCGGGGCGCTCGGGCGTTTCGGCGAGGACTGGCGCTATCAGTGTGCCAAGCATCAAGAGAATCGCAGGAATGAGCTTCAGCTTGGCACGCATGACACCTCCGGGAATGGCTCCCGCATAGGTATGGTCTGGGCGGTCGAAGTCAAAGGGTCGCGGTCGTTGAAGCTGCCAATCTCCCCCCTTGCGGGGGAGATGCCCGGCAGGGCAGAGGGGGGTGCTGTCCCGCCAACCTGTGAAGAAACTACAGCGGTGCTTCAGACGGGTTCGAATTTCACCCAGCACAACGCGAAGGTCTGCGATCCTTCACACCCCCCTCTGTCCTGCCGGACATCTCCCCCGCAAGGGGGGAGATCGCATATGCATCGATATTCGCCCAATCTCCACACGTCGGCAACTGAGTGCTATCAACTTGCAAAGACCATCGAAAAGGATCGAGACAATGGACGCCACCGCACTCAAGGCCATGCAGGCACCGATCAAGGAGGCTTATCGCGAAGATTCCTCTCGAGCGCTGATCACGCTTCGCGCCAAAGGCTCCATCGACGACCAGTCGATTGCCTGCAAGGTCGAGACGGGCAGGGCGCTGGCGGTC
>NZ_JAMYQZ010000110.1:0-17426 GCF_040321145.1 Mesorhizobium sp. M0514 | reverse complement strand
ACAATGTTCGCGGCTTCTTAGGTGGAAACGGTCCGACAGCGTTCTTCGATCTGCCATGGATGCTGTTTTATCTCGGCATTTGCTTCCTCCTTCATTTCTGGATCGGCATGACGGCACTTATCGGGGCGGTCGGTCTCACATCTCTGACACTCCTTGCCAACACTCTCTCGCAAGGGCCGATAAGCGATACCCTTGCCCACAACATGGCACGCAATGGTCTGCTGCACGCAGCGCGTTGCAATGCCGACTTGCGCCTGCAGGTGCAATCGGCAATTCTTACGGTCGGTGCGTACCTTGTCGTCAGGCAGGAGACTACGGCCGGGGTCATGATTGTCAGTTCGATAATGATGGGGCGTGCGCTGGCTCCGGTCGATCTGGCCATTTCAAGCTGGAAACCCTTCCTCATGGCGCGCCAGGGTTGGGCGCGGCTGGAGGACCTCTTGGAAAAGGTTCCTGAAACCGCTCCTGTTGTGCCTATGCCTGCACCTGAACGCGAACTGCGCCTCGAAAGCGTGACAATCGTTCCGCCCGGTGAAAGCAAGCTGACGGTGACCGGCCTTGCGTTTGCCATTCAGGCGGGAAGCGCACTCGGGGTCATCGGTCCATCGGGCTCGGGCAAGTCGACACTCTCGCGCGCCATCGTCGGCGCATGGACGCCGGTCGCCGGGAAGGTTCGCATTGACAGCGCAAGCCTCGATCAATGGGACCGGGAAGCACTAGGCCGTCATATCGGCTATCTGCCACAAGGTGTTGAACTGTTCGACGGCACCATTGCCGAAAACATTGCTCGTTTTGAACATGATCCTGACCCTGAGGCTATTGTCGCCGCGGCGAAGGCAGCGGGCACGCACGAACTGATCCTCCGATTTGAGCACGGATACGAAACTCCGGTCGGTGAGGCCGGAGCGGCACTTTCCGCCGGGCAGCGCCAGCTTATCGGTCTTGCCCGGGCCCTTTATCGAGACCCTTTCCTTGTTGTGCTGGATGAACCCAATACCCATCTCGATGCGGAAGGCGAAGCTGCAGTCGCTAATGCGATCGCCTCCGTGCGCGAGCGCAAGGGCATTGCGGTTGTCGTCTGCCATCAGCCGAGCGTCATCCGCGCCGTGGATTTGGTGTTGGTGATGGAAGGTGGACGGCAGCGAGCATTCGGTGCGCGTTCCAAAGTCCTGAAGGCCGTCGAGTCTACACAGGATCGCGTGGCAGAGCGCGCTGACATGGAGGATACCGGTGTCCGGCATTGATCAGAACAATGACGTTTCAAGCTCCATTCGCCGCCACCTGGTGGCGGGCCTTCTGGCGAGCGTGATCTTTGTGGGAGGAGCCGGAGCCTGGGCGACCTTCACGAATCTCTCCGGTGCGGTTGTAGCGTCCGGACACTTTGTCGTCGTTTCGTATGTCAAGAAGGTGCAGCACCCGACTGGCGGGGTGGTGGGAGAAATCCTGGTGCGCGAAGGCGATAAAGTAAAAGCCGGCGACATCCTCATGCGGCTCGATGCCACCCAGACGCGCGCTAATCTCGCCATAGTCACCAAGCGGCTCGATGAGCTGGGCGCCTACCTGGCACGACTCGATGCTGAGCGTGACGATCTCGCGGAAATCGCCTTCCCGGACTGGCTACTCGCCCGAAGAGATGTTCCAGACGTAGCTTCGGCAATAGATAGCGAGACGTTGCTGTTCGAATTCCGCAGGCAATCCCGCGACGGGAAGCAGGCGCAATTGGCGGAACGCATTACTCAATATCACCACGAGATCGAAGGACTCAAGGCGCAGGAAATTGCCTGTGAAAAAATGATCGAGGTTCTCCAAAAGGAAATTGCTGTTCTAAGTGGGCTGCGCGAGCAAGGCATTGTCTCGGTCCAACGGTTGAACAGCCTGAAGATCCAGGTTGCCACTTTCGGTGGCGAACGCGGTGAGAAGATCGCAGATCAGGCACAGACAGCAGCCCGCATAGCCGAAACGCGCCTGCAGATCCCGCAGATCGATCAGGATTTCAAGACGGAAGTCGGCCAGGAGCTCAGAGAGGTTCAGGCGCAGGTCGGGGAGTATGTTGAGCGCAAGGTGGCGGTTGAACAGGAACTGCGGCGGATCGATGTCGTCGCGCCGCAGTCAGGCACCATTCAACAACTCGCAGTTCATACGGTCGGCGGAGTGATTACGCCCGCCGATCCGATCATGCTAATCGTGCCGGAAGGCGACGATCTTGCACTTGAAGTACGAATCACCCCGAAGGACATCGACCAAATCCAGCTTGGTCACAACGCCGTGCTGCGGATGTCAGCCTTCAATCTGAGAACCACGCCGATATTGAACGGATATGTCAGCCGGATCGCAGCCGATCTGGCGACGGACGAAAAAAACGGCATTTCGTACTACCTGGTGCGCCTGTCGGTTCCGCAGGCGGAACTGACGAAGCTCAAGGGCCTGACGCTCGTGCCCGGTATGCCGGCCGAAGCGATGGTCCAGACGGGCGAGCGTACGGCGCTTTCCTATTTCGTGAAGCCGCTGTCGGACCAAATCAGTCGGACATTCCGGGAGGAATGAAATAACCCACGGGAATATATTGTTGGTATTTCTGTTGGTTGTCCGCAGGCTATGTGCGTGGTAAAGATCTGAAAGCATAGACACATTTCCTGCAGCGGCTTGGAATCGTCGCACAGGATTCGAGTTTCTCGTGCCGATGACCCCAGCCTAGCAGGATCAGGCTGAACAGGCTTGTGGTGGTGAGATCAAGCGTCCACTTCCCTGTCTGGCTCTCATCAGCCCTGAGATGTTTTGTCTGCTCGGCAATGGTGTCGGCATACCCGCGGGCAAAGCGCAGCACGCAGTCCAGAATCTTACTGCTCTCTTTCGCGTCGGCGGCCGCCGCAAACAGTGTCGGAGCGTCGGCCGGATCGAACGATTTCATCAACGCCTGCAACTCGTGCGCCAGAGCCGGCACCGGTTGCCCGGCGGCGAACAGAATGCGGTGCATCGCGTTCATGACAAAGCGGTGCAGGTCGTAATGGTAGAACAGCCCATTCTTGGCCTGCAGCACCGGCTCGAACAGATATTCGAACGCCTTGCCGCCGAGATTGAGCCGCTTGTCAGCGGCAATCACAATAGCCCGGCCCGAGATGTTCTGCACGATGTCGAAGGCGATGGCCGGCCAGTTGTCGCGCTTGCGCAGCAGCTTCGACTTCAGCTCAGGCGCTTGGACGCGGTACTTTGTCTTGATGGCCTTGACGATGGCGTCGGCTTCCTCCGCCGAAAGGTCGATCGCGGCATAGGCAAAGATCGGCTGATTGTCGTCGAGCAGCTTTGGCCCGGTAAAACCGGCCTCGTCGCAAGAGATCAGTGCAGGGGGCTTGTCCATAGCAGATGCAATCTAACTCACCGGCCGTTTGGTTCAGAGGGCAACGACCAGATTTGTGCTTTGAACATATGTCCGCTTTAGCTCATAGAGAACTCTCACATGAATGACTAGATTGGGGGCGCTAGGCGGTCGTCTGCAAACCTCTGCTGTAACGTCCGCTTTTGAGCGAAGGCAAAGTTCGCTCGAACGTCCGGGAAGAGGCGGTGGCGCAAACCTGCCAGGCAGGTTTTGGGCCGAAGAACGAACCCGCTGCGCGGGAGGGCGCCTGCGATTGAGGTAGAGGGCACAGGCCGGGCGTCGCGCCTGCATTGAGCGTCGTCCAGCGGGGGCAGAGCATGACGGGCTTCTTCAACAAGGAGCCTGACCATGCAGCACCCCGTTCTCGATGCACCCATCAGCCCGCTGCGCCAGCGGCTGATCGACGACATGAATATGCGGCGCTTCTCACGCGAGACGCAGCGCAACTATCTCCGCGACATCGGACGCCTGGCGACAGTCCTCGGGCGTTCACCAGACACCGCTACCGCCGACGACCTGCGCCGGTTCCAGATCGAGCAGCAGGAGGACGGCGTTCCCGTGCCAACGATGAACAGCATCGTGTCGGCGCTGCGCTTCTTCTTCACCCACACGCTCGACCGCCCGGACCTCGCGCGCAGGCTTGTCCGGCTGGCGCATCCGCGCAACCTGCCCGTGGTGCTCAGCCGCGACGAGGTGGCCCGGCTGCTCAACGCCACCACGTGTCTCAAGCACCAGGCCGCACTGTCGGTTGCCTATGGCGCGGGCCTGCGCGTCGCCGAGGTGTCGATGCTGAAGGTTGCCGACGTCGACAGCGAGCGCATGCTGCTGCGCGTCGAGCGTGGCAAGGGCGGGCGCTATCGCAATGCCATGCTCTCGGAGGACCTGCTCACGCTTCTGCGTGAGTGGTGGAAGGTCGGACGTCAGCAGGGCGTGATGCACCGCGACGGCTGGCTGTTCCCCGGACAGCACGCGATTAAGCCGATCAGCACGCGGCAGCTCTATCGCATCGTCGTCGAGGCGGCCCAGGCCGCCGACATCGCCAAGCGGGTCGGGCCGCACACGCTGCGCCACAGGTTCGCCACCCACCTGCTGGGAGGAGGGCACCGACATCCGGATCATCCAGGTCCTGCTCGGGCATGCCAAGCTCAACAACACCGCCCTTTACGCGAAGGTGGCGACCCGGACGGTGCGTGCCGTGACGAGCCCGGTCGACAAGCTCGGGCTGTTCAAGCCGGGAGAGGTCTCGCCCGACATCTGAGCCGTGCGCGCCTCGATCGAGGTCGCCGACATCTTCCGTGCTGCCGGATCCGCTTACCGGGCCGCCCATGCAGGTCACCTGAGCCTCGCCCAGCTCAAGGTCATGTCGGCGATCGAGTATTGCCGCACCGCAGCCCTTGGCGGTCACGTCGAGGCTTGCGAGGACTGCGGTCAATAGCGGATCGCCTACAACTCCTGCCGCAACCGGCACTGCCCGAAGTGCCAGGGCGCGGCGGCGAGGACTTGGCTGGCCGAGCGCGAGGCCGACCTGTTGCCGGTCGGCTACTTCCACGTCGTGTTCACGCTGCCAGCCGAGGTCGCTGACATCGCGTTCCACAACAAGGCGCTCGTCTACTACCTGCTGTTCAAGGCGGCAGCGGAGACGATGCTGACTATCGCCGCCGACCCAAGACACCTCGGCGGGCGCATCGGCATCACCGCGGTGCTCCACACCTGGGGATCGGCGATGACGCACCATCCGCACCTGCACATGATCGTGCCGGGCGGCGGCATCGCGCCGGACGGCGGCATCGCGCCGGACGGAAGCCGCTGGATATCTTCTCGGTCGGCCTTCCTGCTTCCGGTGCGCGTACTCGGCAAGCTGTTCCGACGGCTCTTCCTCACCCGGCTGGTCGCGCTACACGACGCAGGACGGCTCGCCTTCTTCGGATCGATGGCGCACCTGTCCGCGCGGCAGGCATTCGTGCGGCACCTGTCGCTGGTCCGCAAGAAGCGCTGGGTGGTGTACGCCAAGGCGCCATTCGCCGGGCCGGAGGCGGTGCTCGCCTATCTGTCCCGCTATACTCACCGGGTTGCGATCTCGAACCGCCGCCTCATCCGGTTCGATGAGGCAGGGATCACGTTCCGCTACAAGGACTATCGTCGTGACGGCACCGATCGGCAGCAGGTCATGACACTCGCTACCGACGAGTTTATCCGCCGATTCCTGCTCCACATCCTGCCACGTGGCTTCCACCGCATCCGTCACTACGGCCTGCTCGCCGGCTCCGCTCGCAAGACCAGCCTCGCACGCGCCCGCGAACTGCTGAACGTCGCTGCGCCGTCGGAGGACGACAACTCGTTAGAACCGACTGACTTCCGTCCGCCATGCCGGTGCTGCGGCGGAAGCATGATCATCATCGAGACGTTCGAACGGTGGCGACAGCCGCGCGGACCGCCGGACACCACGGCGACGAACCGGGAGAACTCTCCATGACCCGGCATGGCATGCTCCAGCCTTCAGCCGCAGGCACTCAGCCTTCGGCAACGGACCCACGCGTGTCCATGGTGATCATCGACGCCGAACGGGTCGCGTCCGGCCGCGCGACGAGCCGACAATACCACGTGGCTGAAAGGCGAAACGGTCCGGCCGCATCAAACCCGCCGCTTCCCAACGTCGGTCGCGCCATCGCTGACACCAGCCGCAAATCGAAATCCCCATAACCATCGCCTGTGGCCCGCGGGTTCCTTCCTCGGGGACTTTCGTACGCCTGCCGGCGCCCGAAACTCTTCACGAGAGTGGACAGTCCGCTTTCGGGATAACTGGGCTAGAAAGCCGACCTTATGCCCAGCTTACTGCGGATCGCTTTGCGCCAACTGCCGACACACACCAACGAGGCCATGACCGTCTCAATTTGGGGGTTTGCGGACCGGCTGCTTCAGGCGGGAAATCTTCAGGGCCGGACATTACGGCAGCCGTGAGCATTGTCGTGAGCTGACCCTCTGCTGCCCTTCAAACCACCGTCTAGGAACGTCCAGAATGGGTGCGGAAAATCGCAATTCGTCTCGTTAATGGGAACGAGCAAGTAGCGCCAATTCCCACCGCCAGTGAAAGCTGCTGGCTCTAGCGTTTTGAGACATGGCTCTTTGTGATTGAGCGCATGAGCCGAACCTTTGACGTACGCCTTTAGTTCCACCCAATAATAACATTCCGCCTGACGTAGCTATTAGTTCACCTTAGCTCTTCCATATCGGTATGAACTTCTCTAATTGTCGTACAGGAGGAAACAATTGAACGAGAGATCATCAGAAGCGGTCGGCGCTAAGGCGAAAAGTGGCTTCCTAAAAGTTTTGGCCGTCGCTATTGCCGCTTTTGTTGCCGGCGTGGCAGCCTTCGTGGCCGATATAGGATCGATAGGAAGCGCAATAAACTCGGCATGCATAAAGTACGCTTTTTGCGATCCGGGCGAGTTTTATGTCGCGGGTGGAGTAGGTGTTGCCGATGCCGCGTCGCCGGACATTGCAAAACTCTTCCCCGACATCTCGCTAGAGACGCACATTGCTCCATTCGCGGGGGCGAATGAGAGGCTGGAAGGCGCCACGCATTTCAATTTCGATGTTAAGGGTGGGCCAGGCGAAGGCGGCACGCGGGACGGTTTGCCGTATCAGGTTGCGGTGGTGAACCAGTTCTTTTCCCCACTCGAATCCGGGGGAATGGGGTGGCGCGTCGGGTATCCCATTCTCGACTTTCTCGTCGCCGAGTCTGGGAAAGCCGTCGACATCACCAGCATCGACATTGAAGTTTCCCGGGTGGAGATGGACCGCACCCCATACGTACAGATTTTCTCGCCGTCTGAGTTTGCAAGGCTTCTGTTGATCAATGAGAGCAGTGAGTCGACGGTGTCCGCAAAAGTTCGATTCAACTTTGTGGAGCACGAGGGAAAAGTCATGTTGGTTGATTGGGATGCATGCGCCAGGATCGACACTGACTCATATGAGGGTGTAGACTTCTCGAATTTGAAGCTCGGACGTGATTTTGATGCATTCGACCGCTTTGCAACGTGGGACCTTACAGAGGTACTAAGAAAGCGCGTGGCGGACTTCGCTCAACGCGAATACCGGAACTACAAATCCCTTTCTGAATTCGCTACCGAGGAAAGTCAGGTTCAACCCCAACCGGTGCAGGAGCCAGCGGACTTTAACCGTTGGGAGGAGGAGAACCCTTGGGGAACTGGCTGGAACTGGGCCATGATCTACGGTCAGATCGAGAGCGAAGCCAGTGGTGTCAAGCATATCTCCCTGTTTTGCGCCACCCTGCCGGTTCATCCAATTGAGGGCGGCGCCGGGGAGATTCCGTTCTCCACAAGCCGAATCATAAAGTTAGACCCCGATCGTGTGCCGTACGTTCACAAGGTCGATGCCTTCGTGAGGATCGACGACAAATCGCCTCACTTTCGGGCAGCACTCATGTTCGCGGCAGATAAAAGCGCATACTACTGGGCCAGGTTGGTGGCAAAGTTTTTTGATAAGCGCGTGTTCGTGAGCGATCCTATCAGGATGCACCTGTTCGTGCCGGGAACCACTTTTGCGGTAATGAAAGACCCCAACCTTCTGGAACGCAAATAGCCGCGCCGCAAAACGAAACGCCAATATATCTCAATGATCAACGAAGAGCGTGGTCGTCGGCAATGTCTGCTTTCAGGCGGTGGCAAAGCTGTCTTCAATCTGCGCCATGGACTGCCCCTGCCCTCGAATTTCCCGACGTCTAGTTTTGGGCGGTTAGCGGACTGGCAGGTCACCGGTCATCGAATGATCAAAGCGGCCAATACTGAAATGAGAACGAACCGCTCTTTGCCTGGCCGCTATCAGACACTCCATCCAGAGCCTCCCCAAGGGATGAATCTTCCTATAGATGTTGGACACCGATTGGTGTTTTTAGAGTGACGGCTGGCTCAGTTTGCCTTCTCCGAATCGAAATGATCAAAATGAACGCCCACAGTGCCGATGCCTCAGCCTTAGGTTTTCTTTACCAGGCCCAATATGCGCTTTTGAGGCTTTGGAGTGAGACAAGTCTCGAAGCCGTGATCTATCTTGAGACGCTCGACGATGTTGTACTCGAAACTAACGGACAGACGATCCTCGAGCAGCTCAAACATTCGCTGTCGAAAAAACCGGACGCGATCAGCTTGGCGAGTGTGAACCTTTGGAAGACATTGAAGGCGTGGATCGACGTCCTTCCAGATCTTGACCTTTCCACGACATCGCTTCACCTCGTCACGGTCGCAGATATCTCCCCAACCTCTTCGCTTAAAGTCCTTCTCGACGACGCAGAAAGCCGTGCCGAGCTTCTGATCGCCCTCCGAGAGGAAGCGAAGCGTGTCGTGCAGGAAAGGGCAGACGCAGTGGAGAAAGGGGTGGTGCCGCTTCCTCATGCGAAACGCGCTCCGGGCTGCGAGGCATTTCTAAACCTCTCCGACGAGAAACAGGCCGAGATCCTCTCCAGGGTCAAATTGATGCCCGGCCAACAGAACATCAAACACATTGAGGACGAACTCGCGAAAAGACTGACCTCCGTGCTCGCGAAAGATCAGTCCGATGTAGCGTCACGCATGGTGGAGTGGTGGAATCGCCAGATCATCCATGCGCACTGTGGGAAGCGGGATAAGGCCATCCACCGCTTCGAGCTCGTGAAGCGACATATGGAGATCGTTGCCGATATCGAACACGACAACCTCGTGGACTATTATGCGACGGAGCTTCCCCCAGATACCTACCGATCGCATCCGATGGTCGAGAGCCAGATCAAGCTGGTGGAATCACCTGCATCCTGGCTTCAAAGGGCTATCACCCATGAATGGCGTGCTCGTGCATCTCGGTCGCGATGGTCCACCGATAACCCGACCTGGCAAGAGAAGATTTCCAAGTATGACGATCGGCTGACCGAGGAGTGGTCATACATGCACGCTGACATGTGCGAAAAGTGCGACGGCAAATCCGACGACGAGAAAAAGACCAGAGGACGCGAGCTACTGAACTGGAGCTTCTTTGAAGCACCCAACAAAATCGAATACCTCACACCGACCGTTACTTCGCCAAGTTACGTCAGAGGGACATATCACGTGCTGTCGATTGACGGACGAGTCGGCTGGCATCCTGACTATGTTGCCCTTCTGGGGTTTAAGAAATGAGATTGGCTTACGATCTTTTCGCGGAAAGCAATCCTGCTTTCGGTACATTCGGCCTCGTTGGATTCTGCCAAAAGTACCATGCGGTTTCGAAAAGATCGCCAGAGCTCGCGCTTGCGTACCTCGCCTTGCCGCTCGCTCTTTCCGACGACCTGGAAACGTCCTTCGAGGAGACGGCCGCTACAACAGGTCTCCTGTCTTGGCTCAACCGATATCCAGATGTTCGTCTAGGCTTGGGTGCCCGGTTAGACGCCTCGAAGGACATCGTGTCAGCGGCGGTACGGTTCGGACTTAGTACAAAGGCCTTATCGTTCAATTCCGATGGGACCATCTGCCTCGGCACTCGGAAAGCGCCGAAGGCGCCGATTGCCGACTTGCCAGAGAAACCGAAGCGCGCCGTAAAACGCGCGGAGCGGCTCGGCACCTGGATGGGCAAGGCGGGATCAGCTGGAACAATCTTTTCCGCGTTCGGAGTGACGCCGTGACTCGTTGGAACATTCGTGAGATTGCATTCTTTGGTGTCGGTGGAAGGCGCAGGACACTCGAATTTGATGTCGGCAAGGTCAATGTAATCACCGGTGCATCGGGGACAGGCAAGTCCGCGATCATAGACGCGATCGATTACTGCCTTGGGTCGAAGGACTGCAATCTACCATTCTTCGTACGCAACCACGCCGAAGCCGTGGCTATTCACTGGGCGCTGGGTGAGACGGACCTTGTCGTTGGTAGAAAGATTCCAAAAGCGGGAAGCGGCACCAGCCTGATGTACGTTCGGTCAGGTCGAAACCTTACTCTTCCGGACACATCCGAAGAGCTTGAGGGCCCGACCAATCGAGAGACTGCGCGCGAATTGATCGAAAAGGCGTTCGGCATTCAAGGCACCGACGACCCGGCCATCGCCGCCAAGTCTGAAAAGGGGCGCGCGACCATCCGTGACGTACCTCCCTACATCTTTTTGTCTGGAGACGTCATCATTAGTAGGACGACACTGCTGCACGACCTGAACCGACCGGAAAAAGCAAAGGACATCAAGGCGACTATTCCCTACTTTCTCGGCGCTATCGATCAGGAGAGTGTGCTCGCCGCGCGGACGCTTCGACAACTTGAAGCCGCGCTGGCGAGGATCGAACGGGAGGCGAAAGCACAGGAGCGGAGCCAAAGCCTCTTGACGCAGCGCTCGATGGCGCTTTTGACGCAGGCGCAAAGTGTCGGCTTGCTTGCCGAATTGCCTTCCACAGATGCGTCCGACCAAAGCCTCCTTAACCAGCTCGCTGAAGTCGCGGGCAATGAGGTCGATTCATCAGACACCAGAGATTCGGAGGCTCGGGCAGTCCTTGAGGAAGAACGGCGAGAACTGGTTTCCGAATTGCAGGCGCTGAGAGGTAAGCGTCAGATGCTCAGGCAGACTATCCGCGAGGCGGTCGGCTACGAATCGGCAGTGTCTGGGCAGTCTCACAAGTTGCGTCTGGTCGAGCACCTAAAGCTCGAAGACGGGCGGTGTCCCGTATGTGATGCTGAGAATGCCGCAGGCCAGGTAATGGCGGAGCAAATACGCAATTCTTTAACGATCGTTTCAAACGAGGTTCTCGCGGTCGACGGGATGCGTCCTCGTCTAGACGCACATTCAGGACATATCGAAAACTTGATCGGCTCTAAGTCCGGCCGCCTGAGGGAAGTTGAAGAGCAAATCAGCGGGCTCGTCCGGGTAGAGGAAGAGGCGGTGAAGACAGGGTCTCTTCTACAGGAGAGGGCTCGTGTCGTGGGCCGTATCGACCAATTCCTCGAGACAACGGCGAAAGACTTCCAGGCGACTTCGACGAATACCGAATCGCTCTTGGCCCGGATCGAAGACTTGAGGGATCAGGTCGATCCGCAGGCCCGAAAGGACCGTCTTCGCGACGCGGAGAACATGGTCAGCGGCTTTGCGACCGAGATGCTTGATGACCTTCCCACTGTGGTGCCAGCTACGGGCTCGCGAGTAGTGTTCTCTTCAACCCCAAACATTTCGGTGATCGAGCCATCTCGTCGAGCGGTTCTCACAATGGCCGAGATAGGTTCAGACCAAAATTACCTGGCTATCCATCTCGCCCTGTCCTTCTCACTGCACAAGCTCTTCGAGACCATCGTAGCGCCCGTCCCGGGCGTTCTCGTCATCGATCAGATTAGCCGCCCCTACTACCCCAAAGGTGGCGACGAAAAGCGGCTCCAGGAAATGGAGAAGGATGACGATCAGGTCGCGATGCAGCAGATCGTCCGTTTTCTGTTTGACGAAACGGCACGCCAAGCGGGCCTGCAGATCATCCTCATCGAACACGCCTATATCGAGGAAGATCCGGAATATGTTGCAGCCGTAAAGGGCAGATGGACGAAGGCATCCGGAATCAAGCTCATTCCCTCTGACTGGCCTCTAAGAGCCTGATCGGATAAGCACCCCAGCAACTGGAAGATGCTGATGTTTCGAGCTTAAGCCGCCCCATTTCTCCGCTTGCTGTGAGCGACTGCTTTCAGGATAGAATCGCGAACCGCTAACGACCGAGACGCTGAAGGGTTTCGGGTGTCGTCAGGCGTACGAAAGTCTCTCATGCAGGAACCTGCGGGCCGCAGACGATTACCTATGGGGATTTGTGCCTCGAGGTGAGCCAGCGCCTGTCGCGAACTTCCGCATAGGATGCGGTGGGCATGTCGTAGAAGCGGCTTCCGGGCCAGGTCGCAGAGCCGGTAGCGTTGATTCCGACGGGATTGGTGTGCGTGATGACCAGCGCCACGGCAACGTGCACATAACATCCCGTTGACCGGTGCCGGCGTGGCGCGGTCATAAGAGCAACTTGGCCATGCCGGGTCATGGAGCGTTCTCCCTGTTCGGCGCTCTTGAGGCAGGCGGTGCACGAGGCTGGCACCACCGTTCGAACCTCTCGATGACGACCATGCGTCCGCCGCAGCAAGGGCAAGGCGGGCGGACGTCAGCCGGTTCTTCCGGAGTGTGGTCTTCGGGCGGCGGAGCGACGTTCAGCAGTTCGCGCGCGAGTGCGAGGCTGGTCTTGCGGGCGGAGCTGGCGAGCAGCCCATAGTGACGGATGCGGTGGAACCCACGCGGCAGGACATGGAGCAGGAAGCGGCGGATGAACTCGTCGGCGGCAAGCGTCATGGCGCGCTGGCGCTCGACACCGTCACGGCCACAGTCCTTATAGCGGAAGGTGACTCCAGCCTTGTCGAAGGCGATCAGGCGGCGGTTCGAGATGGGGACCCGGTGAGTGTAGCGCGACAGGTAGGCGAGCACCGCTTGGGGCCGGCGAAGGGCGGCTTGGCATAGACCGCCCAGCGCTTGCTGCGAACACGCTTCAGATGACGCAGGAAGGCCCGACGGTCAGTCAGGTGCGCCATCGATCCGAAGAGGCGAACCGACCGGCGTCGTGCAGCGCGACCAGCCGGGTCAGGAACAGACGGCGGAACAGCTTGCCCAGTACTCTGACTGGGAGAAGGAAGGCCGGCCGCGACGATATCCAGCGTGACCCGTCCGGCGCGATGCCGCCGCCCGGCACGATCATGTGGACATGAGGATGGTGCGTCATCGCCGATCCCCATGTGTGAAGCACGGCCGTGATGCCGATGCGTGCGCCGAGGTGCTTGGGATCGGCGGCGATCGTCAGCATCGTCTCCGATGCCGCCTTGAACAGCAGATCATAGACTAGCGCCTTGTTATGGAAGGCGATGTCCGCGACCTCGGCGGGCAGCGTGAACACGACGTTGAAGTAGCCGACTGGCAGAGGTCGGCTTCGCGCTCGGCGAGCCATGTACGTGCGGCCGCGCCCTAGCACTTGGGACAGTGCCGGTTGCGGCAGCTGTTGTAGGCGATGCGCCATTGGCCGCAGTCCGCACAGGCTTCGACATGACCACCCAATGCAGCGGTGCGACAATGCTCGATCGCCGACATCACTTTGAGCTGGATGAGGCTCAGATGACCTGCATTGGCGGCCCGATAGGCGGGGCCGGCAGCACGGAAGATGTCGGCGACCTCGACAGACGTGCGCAAGGCTCAGCCGGGCGGCGTCTTGCCTTCCATCAGCGCCATGAGCCGGTCGAGCGGCCCTGCGTCCGCATGGATCGTCCGCGTCGAGCCCTTGGTGTAGAGCGCGGTCGTATCGAGTTTGCTGTGACCAAGCAGCACCTGGATGACGCGGATGTCGACATCCTGTTCGAGCAGGTGGGTGGCGAAGCTGTGGCGTAGCGTGTGCGGGCTGACGCGTTTGCGGATGCCGGCGACCTCGGCAGCCTCCTGGACTGCGCGGTGCAATTGCCGCGACGAGATCGGCGCCGTGCAGCTGCGCCCCGGGAACAGCCAGCCATGCGGGAGCATCACCCCGCGCCGCCTGCCTTCGCGCCACCATAGCCGCAGCAGCTCAAGCAGTTGCGGCGAGAGCATCGCATTACGGTCCCTACGGCCCTTGCCCTGCTCGACGCGGATCAGCATGCGTGTGCTATCGACATCGTCGACCTTGAGGTGTGCGACCTCGGACACGCGCAGACCAGCGCCATAGGCGACGCCGAGCGCGGCCTTATACTTGATGCTTGGTGCGGCTTCGAGCAGCCGCGCCGCAACCGCAATGCCGAGACCGCGCCATTGATCGTCGCAGGGCCGACGCCGCTCTCATGCTGATGCAACTGGAATCGACGGATGTCCTCAGCCGTCGCAGTGTTGGGCGAGCGGCCAAGGAACGCAGCGAAGCGCCGGACGTGACGAACGTAGTCCTGCTGGGTATGGGAGCCCAGGCCACGCATGAGCATGTCGTGCTGCATGCGCTGGCGAAGCGGAGAGATTGGTGCATCGGTCGACAGGGTAGCCATGGCGAGTTCCTCTCGTTGAAGGGAACTCCATGGTCAGGTCGACGCCTCTACCCGCTCAAGTCAAATGCCTGTCGCGCCATCACAGGCCGAGGCGCCCCTCCCGCGAAGCGGGTTCGTGCATGAGGCGCGAAGCTGCCGTTTGTTGGGGCACGGCCCACTCTAGTCCGCTCTGACGTGCCAAGCAGCTCGTTTCACTCCACCGAATTTTCTGCTTGAATACCTCTGAAACCTGGCCGTGGAGCGCCTCCCATTTTGGAAGATCCCTTCGCCCCCCTACGGCAACGTTTCCTGGCCCGCTGCGCCGCTCAACTAGCGGAGTTGAAGGCGGCGCGTCACACAGTCCTTTTGAAGGGCTCCAACGACTCGCTGATTGGGACGGCGCACTCGCTCGCTGGAGCCGCGGGAACCTTCGGGTTTGCGGAGGTCAGCGTGCAGGCATCGGCACTGGAAACATCGCTGATCGAGCAGGCGGATGACGGAGCCGTGCATGCCGCGATCGATGCGCTTATAACTGAAATCGAGCGGACGCTGCGGTGATGCAACTGGCTGGACTCACTTCTTGGGGCCAGTCAGGCCGGTCCTGGTCATCTCGCCCCAGCTTTGGTCGGCGCGCACCTGCAGCGGAACCTGACGGCCACTACGACCGTTATTCGAAAGGACAACGAAAGGAGATCGCCATCATGGACTGGAACCGCGTCGAAGGAAATTGGAAGCAATTCAAAGGCAAGGTCAAGGAGCAGTGGGGCAAGCTCACTGATGATGATCTCGACCGCATAGCCGGCAACCGCGATCAGCTCGAAGGTACGATCCAGGAGCGCTACGGCATTGAGAAGGATCGCGTGCGGCGAGACATCGACGACTGGCATGGTCGGCAAGACTCATAGGATACCACAGTTGAACCTATTCAAATAAAGGGCGCCGTCATGAACCGCGCCCTTTTCGCGTTTTTGGCATGCATGTGCCGTTCGGCTCGGCCTTGAACAAGCGATTTTTGGGAACGTGTCGGCCTCCAACCGCGTTGATCTCCACAATGGAGATCGTAGAAATGTCCATCCACAAACAAGATTATCGAACGAACAAGGCTGACTACCTGATAGCGAAAAGGCCAGATCTGGTTGAGAAGACCAAGCCGAAAAAGAAGACGTTGCGGCGTGACGATCAGCGTTCCGCAAAGTTATTGGAAAACCCCGCCGCGTTATCCGAGAGGCCGGCCTCACGCCGTTAGAGAAATCGCAGAAGGTCAAGAGGAGCGATACTGAATGTTCGACTGTCTATGGACAGCCGAACCGTACCCTCCGTAAAGCAGCACGAGCCCTACTGAACTGGTCGCGTGTGCGACTTGCCGCAAAGGCCAATCTTAGCGAAATGGTGATCAGCGATCTTGAGAACGAATTCAGGAAACCGCGTCCCCACAACCTCGCCGCCATCCGCAAGCCGTTTGAGGATGCCGGAATCGTCTTCACCGTCGAAGGCACTCCATCGCTAGCCCGCTCAGCAGGTGATAGCGGCCTCGCCGCCGATAATAGACAGTGGCGCCGCCGGGAGAAAAAATCATAAGGGGAAAAGCCCGGGTACACTTTGCAACCCGATCTCTAAAGCGGCCGCTGACAAGGGCGGTTGTTCACTGACTTTGTTCCGACTTCAGTCAGGCGAACCCTCCGGGGACCCCCCCTTGAGATAGCCTCTGCTTCAGGTCGTTGGCATTCAGGATGGCGGCCAGCTCTTCGGCATACTCCATGTCGGGAAGGTCGACAGATGGGTGGGCCCGCTACAATAGCCGGCAGCCCGGTGAACACGTCGAACACCGTCCACGTCCCATCCGGTTGCCGCCTTACGCCGTACCGCAGAGTTGCCATGAGGGGATGCTAATGGAAGTCGGGAATATGTTGTACAAAAATGCGAGCGGGCGATCGGACAACGGGCACGCCTTTCCGGAACTTTTGCCGCTACGACGGGTTAGGCCGGGCATAACCAGAATAGCCGACCTCGGACCGCCCATGCCCGGCAAGGCACATGACCCTGACTGGGAATTCTATGCGCCCCATCTGCGGCCAGCGGGTCGACCGGCGTGACTTCCGCCAGGTCATGGGGCACGAGCAACCGGACCATGAGCCGCTCGAACTGGATCAGTGAGGCAGGAAAAACTGGGCAGCCTTCATTTTTCAGTATCGAACTAGCGTTTGCGCGCCACCGCTTCTAGGCGCATGGTGCATAGATGAGCTCTATCGATCGGAAGCTGTCGGAATTGAATCACATTCAGGAGGCCTTGACTGAAGAGGCTATAATCCTGCGCTATCTCTCCGAGATTTCGCGCCAAGACGCGAGAGAGATATGCGAAGAGCTCCGCCAAATGGTAGGTGTGGCTCGCAGCAGCAACAAATTCGCGTCCGTCATCACCGGCTCGTGCAAAGGCTAGGTGACGGCGGCCCGCGCCACCCCAGGAAGGAAAGCACGGGCCCGACTGTTGCTGTCTTCCATCTTCCGGGGGGCGAAGATGATGGCGTCATCGGGCAAAAACGTGGCACCACTCCACGCATGACTTGATACTCTTGGGATTCTCATCGGATAATGAGGTCCAATAGAGGCGGCTGATCCGACGGGGGCGAGTTGCCCACCAACGAGCGCCTTATGCCAATACGGGTGGGATCGGATGGCGGGCGCCACGATTTATAGCGAACCAACTGTCCTGGCCGACCGGAATCGGCGGCTGGCTGGTCCGGGCCGGCATGAACCGGGGCAATGCCCGGCTCAACGGCTACGCTCTCGATCAAGTGCACCTGGTCCCGGAAGATCGCGCCGTGGAGGTCGGTTTCGGCGGCGCAGTTTTACTGCCGCAACTTCTCCGTGAGGCAGCATTCGTTTGCGGGGTTGACCGCTCGCAGATGTCGTGAACGCTGCCTGCCGCCGGTTCGCCGATGCAGTGCGCGCCGGACGAGCCGAGTTCCGAGTTGGGCTAGTCGAGGACTTGCCCTTGCCGGATAGCACATTCGACAAGGCTCTCAGCGTCCACACAGTGTACTTCTGGCAAAGCCTTAGAGCTGGATCCGCAG
>NZ_JAMYQZ010000109.1:0-17768 GCF_040321145.1 Mesorhizobium sp. M0514 | reverse complement strand
GCGCGACGATGACCATTTCGTGGACCTTCTGGTCGTCGAGCATGACTTCCAGTGTCATCTTGTACTGCGCATGCACGTAGCGGCGCAGCCGCTCCTCGGCGCTGATCGGCAACCGGGAAATCTCGTAGGCCATGTTGTAGCTGGCGAGGAGCATGCGGCCGCAGACGGCCTGGTGGATTTCGACCTTGGAGGCGAAGAAACGGTAGATGTTGGCCGGCGACATGCCGAGTTCGCGGGCGATGTCGGCGACATTGGTCTTGCCGTAACCATAGTGCCGGAACAGGCGTTCGGCACAGTCGAGAATGCGGGTGACATTCTCCTGGCGGGTGGCGTCGGCCATTATGCTGGCGGCTTCGGACATGGCTCTCTGTCGATTTATGAGTGACGAATTTCAACTTTCGTCAGTCGTAAATCGAAAAGAGGGAAGTGTCAATGCGAATTCGACGTACGCGTATAATTTGGTGACGGATGGTGACAGCGGCTGTGCGATGATCGGCGCTCGCGATTGGCGAACGGCGCCTGTCCGGTCGTCATCCCAGGGCGAAGCAAGGAGCGAAGCGACGCGGCGCAGACCCTAGGATCCATGCCGCGACGCATGGCGAAGAATGCAGCGGTATCAAGAAGTTAATCCAATACCCGCCCAACGTCCGCCGCGGTTGTTCTCGACCGCTGGAGCACTGCCGCAAGGTCGCGGCCTGGATCCTAGGGTTTCCGCGACGTCGCTTCGCGACTGCTCCACCCTAGGATGACGAAGTCGCGGAGGCCTGCGGCAAATTGTCGAGGTCGCTGCAAGACTGCCAATGCCGCCGCCTATGCCCCCTTCGTCATTTCCCGCAGCTGAAATTTCTGGATCTTCCCCGTCGATGTCTTCGGGATCTCGGCAAAAATCACCGCCTTCGGCACCTTGAAGCGGGCGAGCAGCGCGCGGCAGTGTTCGATGATCTCGGCCTCGCTTGCCACCTTGCCGGGCTTCAGCTCGACATAGGCGACCGGCACCTCGCCCCATTTGTCGTCTGCCTTGGCGACGACGCCGCAGGACGCCACGGACGGGTGTTTGTAGAGGGCTTCCTCGACCTCGATCGATGAAATGTTCTCGCCGCCGGAGATGATGATGTCCTTGGAGCGGTCCTTGAGCTGGATGTAGCCGTCGGGATGCATGACGCCGAGGTCGCCGGAGTGGAACCAGCCGCCGGCGAAAGCCTCGTCGGTCGCCTTCCTGTTCTTCAGATAGCCCTTCATGACAATGTTGCCGCGGAACATGACCTCGCCGATGGTCTCGCCGTCGGCCGGCGTCTTCTGCATCGTCTCCGCGTCCATCACCGTCAGGCCTTCGAGTGCGGCATAGCGCACGCCCTGCCTGGCCTTTCTGGCGCTGCGTTCGCCCTTGTCGAGACCGTCCCAGGCGGTGTGCCATTCGTTGACGACCGCCGGGCCATAGGTCTCGGTCAGGCCGTAGAGATGGGTGACGGCAAAGCCGGCATCGGCCATGCCTGACAGCACGGCTTCCGGCGGCGGCGCGGCAGCGGTGTTGAAGGTAACGGTCTGCGGGAAGTGGCGCTTGTCCTCATCGCTGGCGTTGATGAGCACCGACATGACGACCGGCGCACCGCAAAGATGTGTGACGCCGTGGTCGGCGATGGCATCGTAGATCGGCTTCGGCCGCACCCAGCGCAGGCAGACATGGGTGCCGGCCTGGACGGCCATTGTCCATGGGAAGCACCAACCATTGCAGTGGAACATCGGCAGCGTCCACAGATAGACGGCGTGCTTGGCCATGCCGGCATGGATGGTGTTGGTGTAAGCCATCAGGGCAGCTCCGCGATGGTGGTAGACGACGCCCTTCGGATTGCCTGTCGTGCCGGAGGTGTAGTTGAGCGAGATGGCGTCCCATTCGTCGTCGGGCATCGACCAGGCGTAGCCCTGGTCACCGCCGGCGACGAACGCCTCATAGTCGATCGCGCCGATGCGCTCGCCCTTGGGATAGGGTGCATCGGCGGCATAGTCGGGATCGTCATAGTCGATGACCAGCGGCTTCACCTTGGCCAGTGCCAGTGCCTGTTTGACGACAGCAGCGAATTCGCGGTCGACGATGAGCACCTTGGTCTCGGCATGGTCGAGCTGGAACGCGATGACGGCGGCATCGAGCCTTGTGTTGAGCGAATGCAGCACCGCTTTGGCCATCGGCACGCCGAAATGCGCCTCCAGCATGGGGGGCGTGTTGGACAGCATGACGGTCACCGTATCACCCTTGCCGATGCCGCGCTTCGACAGCGCCGAGGCCAGCTTCAGCGAGCGCCGCCAGAAGGTGCGATAGGTGATGCGCTGGCTGCCATGGATGATGGCGACATGATCGGGATAGGTGCTTGCCGCCCGCTCCAGATAAGTGAGCGGCGTCAGCGGCTGATGGTTGGCGGCGTTCTTGCCGAGATCCTGCTCGTAGGGACTGCCCATCCCGTGCTCCCCGAATTTTCATTGTTGAGAACTTCTAACCACAGGTTCCCGCCACGTCACCATCGGCGATTCCCGACCGGGCACATTTGGCGCAATGATCGTCCAGATTCGATGGGCAAAGAGGTATCGTGTACCCACGCAAGTTTGACTTTTGTCGAGAGCCGTGAATAATGTCAGCCGAGGAGACGGCATGGCGATCCGACCGGCAGAACAGCTTATCCACAAGGCCGCATGGCTCTATTATGCCCATGGCCTGCGCCAGGACCAGGTCGCCGGCCAGCTTAACATCTCCCGCGCCTCGGTCGCCATGTATTTGCGCAAGGCGCGCGAGACCGGCATCGTCAACATCTCGACCTCGACGCAGCTGTTCACCGACGACGTATTGGCACGCCAGCTCGAGGACGCGCTCAAGCTTGATGCGGTGTGGATCGCGCCGGAGAATGCCTATGTCGTCGACCCTTCGACGGACGTTGCGGTGCTGGCGGCGGGCGTCTTTCTCGAACTGGTCAAGAAGGGCGACCGGATCGGCGTCGCCTGGGGCCGCACCGTCTACACCATCGCCGACGTCATGTCCTATGCCGACCTGCAGGACGTCACCGTTGTGCAGCTCTGCGGCAATCTCGGCGCGCCCTACTCCTACCGTCCCGACCAGTGCACGATGGAGATCGCCCGGCGGCTCAACGCCAAGGGCCTCAATTTCTACGCGCCGCTGGTGCTGACGACGGAATTGCTGGCGCATGGGCTGCGCGCCGAACCGGTGATCCGCGAACAACTGGCCGATATTGCAAACTGCGATCTGGCGCTCTATTCGGTCGGCACGGTCGATGGCGACAGCCATGTCGTCAAATGCGGCGCGCTCAGCCCCGGCGAGATGGGGCTGTTGCGCGAAGCGGGCGCCGCCGGCGTCGTTGCCGGCCAGATCATCGATGCCGCCGGCAAGGCGCTCGACTGCAGCTACAACCGCCGCGTCATCTCGGCCTCGCTGTCGTCACTGCGCCAGATCGAAAAGCGGCTGATGGTGGTGCAGGAAGACAGCAAGTTCGAACCGCTGCTCGCCGCGCTCGCCGGCGGGCTCTGCACGCATCTCGTCGTCGGCGCCAGCATGGCGCGGCGGCTGCTCGACCATGCCGGAGCCAGTGCGGGGGCAAAAAAGGCTTCCTGACCAACGAAATCCCAGCAGCCGGCGCATTGTCATCAAGGCGTCGCGGTACTCCTGTTCACAGCAACATCAAAGACAGCAAAGCGGACATAGCGACATGAAGAACCTTTGGAATGACGGCGACGCGGAAAGACTGGTTGCCGACTATGCGAAAAAGGGCGTTGCCCGCGACCTCGCGCTGCGCGTCTACACGACCCGGCTGCTCGGCGGCGAGCCGCGGCTGGTGCTGCATGGCGGCGGCAACACCTCCTGCAAGACCAAGGCCACCGATCTCGTCGGCGACGAATGGGATGTGCTGTGCGTCAAGGGCAGCGGCTGGGACATGGGTGTGATCGAGCCGCAAGGCCTGCCGGCGGTCAAGCTGGGCCCGCTTGTGAAGGCGCGTGCGCTGGCCAGCCTCGCCGACGAAGACATGGTGGCGCTGCAGCGGGCGAACCTCATCGACCCCGCCTCGCCCAATCCGTCGGTCGAGACGCTGCTGCACGCCTTCCTGCCGCATAAATTCGTCGACCACACGCATTCGACCGCGATCCTCGCCATCGTCGACCAGGCGGACAGCAAGCCGCTGATCAAGACCGTGTTCGGCGACAAGATGGGGTACGTGCCCTATATTAAGCCCGGCTTCGACCTCGCCAAGGTGGCCGCCGATGTCTACGACGCCGACCCCAGCGTCGAAGGCCTGATCCTCGACAAGCACGGCATCTTCACTTTCGGCGACGCTGCGAAGCAGGCTTACGACCGGATGATCCACTATGTGAACGTGGCCGAAGACTATGTGGCGAAGAACGGCAAGCCGAAGCCAGCGAAAGCCGCACTGCCGGCCAAGCTCGCAACGCCGGCAGCGATCGCGCCGATGCTGCGTGGCGCGGTGGCGGTGGCGCGTGGCGAAGGCCGCTTCGACCGCATGATCAGCGATTTCCGCACTTCGGACGCCATCGTCGATTTCATCAACTCAGCCGGCATTGCAGACTATGCCGGACGCGGCGTGTCGACGCCCGACCTGTCGATCCGCATCAAGACCGGACCGATGGCGGTTCCGGCGCCAGACGCCGACAAGATTGGCGACTACAAGGCCGTCATCAAGAGCCATGTCGACGCCTTCGCCAACGACTATCGCGCCTATTTCGAAACCAACGATGCGCTGGACGACGTCCAGCGCACCATGCTCGACCCGATGCCACGGCTGACGCTGGTGCCGGGCCTCGGCATGTTCGGCCATGGCCGCACGCTGAAGGATGCGAAGATCGCATCTGATGTCGGCGAGATGTGGATCGAGGCGGTGCGCGGCGCCGAGGCCGTCGGCAGCTTCCATCCTCTATCGAAGGCCGACCTCTTCCCGCTGGAGTACTGGTCGCTTGAGCAGGCCAAGCTCGCCTCCAACAAGCCGAAGCCGCTGACCGGCCAGGTGGTGCTGATCACTGGCGGCGCCGGCGCGATCGGTGCTGCGACGGCAAAACTGTTCGCCGCCAATGGCGCGCATGCCGTCGTCGTCGATCTCGATGCGGCCAGGGCGGCCGAGGCGGCAAAGGCAGCCGGCAACAATTCCATCGGCGTCGGCGCCGACATCACCAACTCGGCCGAGATGCGCGCCGCCTTCGACAAAGCTGTCGCTGTCTATGGCGGCGTCGACATTCTGGTCTCCAACGCCGGTGCCGCCTGGGAAGGCCGCATCGGCGAGCTCGACGACGCGCTGCTGCGCAAGAGTTTCGAGCTCAACTTCTTCGCCCACCAGTCGGCGGCGCAGAACGCGGTGCGCATCATGCTGGAACAGGGCACCGGCGGTGTGTTGTTGTTCAACACCTCCAAGCAGGCGGTCAACCCGGGTCCGAAATTCGGCGCCTATGGCGTGCCGAAGGCGGCGACGCTGTTCCTGTCACGGCAATACGCGCTCGACTACGGCGCGCACGGCATCCGCTCCAATGCCGTCAATGCCGATCGCATCCGCTCCGGCCTTTTGACCGACGCGATGATCGCCAGCCGCTCCGGCGCGCGCGGCGTGTCGGAGAAGGAATACATGTCCGGCAATCTGCTCGGGCAGGAAGTGACGGCAGACGACGTGGCGCAGGCCTTCCTGCATCAAGCATTGGCCGAACGCACCACCGCAGATGTGACGACGGTCGACGGTGGCAACATCGCCGCAGCGCTGCGCTAGACATAGACCTGGAGCGGTTCATCGTTCACCAAAACGACGAACCGCTCTCCCGTCTGAAGGACTCCAGGCGGAGAACTGCTTTTGCAGGTCGTGCTGAAAAACTGCTCGAACTGGTCAAAATCCACTCCAATCCTTGGCCTATTGCTCGACCACTTTAGGGCGCGCCTTGTGTTTCGCATGCGAGCTCCGACCCTGATCCTTGGTGGAGTGTCGATGGCTGCGAAGAGACTTCGTGTCGGCTTGCTGTTCGGCGGGCGCTCCGCCGAGCATGAGGTGTCGCTGCTTTCGGCAACCAATGTCATAGCCGCGCTGGACCCGGCGAAATACGACGCCGTTCCCGTCTTCGTCACCCGCGAAGGCCAATGGCTGCTGAGCAATCTCAAGGACGGCGCGCTGGCGACACCGTCTGATGGGACGCAGCTTTGCCTGGCGCCGGGCGGGCATGGGCGGATGCTGGCGATCCCGCCAAGGGTGCGCCGCACGACCTGCCTGCCATCGAATATGGTGTTCCGGTACTGCACGCCTGCATGGCGAGGACGGCGCGGTGGCTGGTGCGAGTCGGGCGGTCATGATGCAGCGGCAGATCCTAACAGATATTGTTAGATCTTGTTGGATGCATTATAATGTGGGTATGAAAAACGAACCTATGCGCACCCTCACCATATCCCTCACCGCGCAGCAGATAGCTCGCCTGCAAAGCGCTATCGAAGGTGGCGGTTATGCTTCCAACAGCGAGATTGTCCGCGACGCCCTGCGTTTATGGGAGCAGCGCGAGGAATTGCGCACGCTCGAACTCCAGCACTTGAAGCGGGCCTATGCCGACGGGATGGGCAGCGGCAAGCCAGTGGCTGTCGACCCCACCGAGTTCATTGGCAGCCTGAAGGCAGAACGCCGCGCCCGTAGCTAGCTATAGGCTCACACCGCGCGCTTCGCAGGATTTGCGAGACATCTGGCACACCATCGCCGCCGACAATGAAAGGCAGCAGACAGACTGTTGATGCGCATTTTCGAAAGACTGGAGCTGGCGGCGCAGCACCCCAAGATGGGCTGCGCACGGCCCGAGTTAAGCGCAACGGCCCGCGTGCTCGTCGAAGGCCGTTATATCATCATCTACGAGCCGCAGCCCGATGGTGTTATCGCTGTGGCGATTGTCCACGGGATGCGCGATCCAGACCATTGGTTGTAGGCCGGCAGGCTTACGATCAAATGAAAAGAGCGGCCCATGCCGCCCTTCGCATCTATCAGACGACCGATCCTACTTCGCGTTCGGGTTCGGCATCCAGGCCGGCATGGCGACATCGGCATGGGCGAATTGCGGCAGCTTGGCCGACAGGTCCTCCATGTTCTTGATGTCCTTGTCGATCAGGTCCTTCTGGGTGATCAGCGTCGGCGGCACGATGACGTTGTGGCCGGGATCTTCACCGGCGAGCAGCTGCGCCAGCGCGCGCACCGAGACCTGGCCGACGACGGCAGGGTTGGTGGCGGCGGTGGCGGCCCAGGCGCTGTCAGTCTCGCGCATGGCCGCGATGTCCGAGGTAGAGATGTCGGCGGAGTAGATCTTGATCTTCTTGTTCAGCCCCGCCTCGTCGACGGCGATCTTCACACCCTTGGCGAACTCGTCATAGGGCGCGAACATCACATTGATGTCGGGATGCGCCTGCAGCACCGAGCGCGCCTGGTTGGCGACCGAGTTGGCGATCGGGTTGTCGAGCGTGCCGAACATCGCGACTTCCTTGATGCCGGCATGTTTCTTCTTCACGTCGACCCAGGTCTCGTTGCGGCGGTCGAGCGGCGCGATGCCAGCGACATAGACATAGCCGGCGTTCCAGCTCTCGCCATTGTCCTTGACCGCCTGCTCGAGCGCCAGGCGCGCAAGGTCCTTGTCGGACTGTTCGATCTGCGGGATCTTGGGGTTTTCGACATTGACGTCGAAGGCGACGACCTTGATGCCGGCATCGACCGCGCGCTGGGCGGCGTCCTTCATCGATTCCGTCAGGCCGTGCTGGATGATGATGCCCTGCACGCCGAGTGCGATGGCCTGGTCGACCATGTCGGATTGAAGGGCGGCGTCCTGGCGGCTGTCGAGCACGCGCAGATCGATGCCGAGCGCCTTGGACTGGGACTCGACGCCCGAGAGATAGGCCTGGAAGAAATCGCCGGTCGAGAGATAGCGCACCAGCGCGATCTTGACGCCGGGCTTGTCGAACGGCGCCGGCTTGTCGGCGGCAAAGGCCGGGACCTGCATCAGCATTGTTGCGCCGGCCAATCCGAGCGCGACCTTCCCCAAAAGTCTTCTTGTGATGTTCACGTTCTTTCCTCCGTTTGTTGAACCCAAAACTGTCCCGGCAGCCATTCTATCTCCTGCCCCGGCCGGAAAGGGCGAAGGTAAAGACAAGGGCGACGACGAGAACCACGCCCTTGACGAAATCCTGCGTGTAGTAAGGCGCGTTCATCATCGTCAGGCCTTGCAGCAGGATGCCGACGAACAGCGCGCCGATGGCGGTGCCGAAGGCGTTCGGCTTGGCGGCGCCGAGCACCGCGTAGCCGATCAGCGCCGCGGCAACCGCATCGAGCAGCAGATTATTACCCGACGCGATGTCACCGCGTCCAAGCCGTGCGGCCAGCAAAATCCCGCCGATCGAGGCAAAAACTCCTGAAATGACGTAGGCCCAGATTTTGTATGCCTTGACAGGCGCGCCGGCGAGTTCGGCGGCCCGTTCATTGCTGCCCACGGCATACATCATGCGGCCGAAGCGTGTGTATTCGAGGAAGAACCAGATCAGCACGGCGAGCACGATCAGCACGACCACCGAGACCGGAATGAGGTTCGGGATGAAGAAGTCGAAGCGGTGGCGGCCGAGCGCCAGGAAGGCGTCGGAGAATTTGCCGTTGGCGACCGAGCCGTCCGGCATTGTCATACCGGTGGCGATGGAGCGTCCTTCAGTCGGGATGCGCTGGAGGCCGACGAGCAGGAACATCATGCCGAGCGTCGCCAGCAGATCGGGCACGCGCATATAGACGATCAGCCAGCCATTGATGAGGCCGACAAGGGCGCCGATGAGCAGGCAGATGAGGACAGCGACGACAACGTTCTGCTCCAGCACCACCATGACATAGGCAGCCGCCATCATGGCCGATGTGGCGACCGAGCCGATCGAGAGATCGAAGCCGCCGACAACCAGTGTGGCGGTGACGCCCAGCGCCAGCACGCCGGTGATGGCGACCGACTGGAAAATGAAGACGGCACTTTGCGGCGAGACGAACCCGTCGGCGGCGATGGCGAAATACGCGATCAGCCCGAACAGAAGCACGATGAACCCGTAGCGGATAGCGTAATCGCGCAGCGTCATTCAGCGCCCGCCGTCAATACCCAACTCAAACCCGTGCACTCCATTCCAACCCTCAGTTCTTCAATCATCGTGGCTCAGGCCGCACTGTGCAACGGCCCGCCCGCGACTTCGGCCAGCAGACGGTCGAGATCGACATCGGCGTTGCGGTGTTCGCCGACGATGGTCTGCTCGGACATCACCAATATGCGATCGGCCGTCTCCAGTGCCTCGTCGAGTTCGGTGACGAACAGCAGCGTGGCGCGGCCATTGGCGCTGGCCCTCAGCTTGGCGGCGATGTCGCGCCTGGCGGAGATATCGACGCCCTGGAACGGTTCGTCGAGAATGAACAATCGGGCGTCCTGCGCCATCCAGCGGGCCACCATCACCTTCTGCTGGTTGCCGCCCGACAGAGTGGTCATGTCGTCCTTCTCCGAGCGGCAGACGATGCCGAGATCCTCGATCTGCCGGCGGGCAATAGTGCGTTCAAGGCCGCGTTTGAGAACTGAAAAGCGCGACATGCGCTTGTGGAAGGGCAGGCTGATGTTTTCCTGGATGTTGAAGCCGCCGACGATGCCGTTTTCGCCACGGTCCTTGGCGACCAGAAACACGCCGGCGGCGATGGCTTCGCCCGTCGACCCAGGCGCATAGGGCTTGCCATATAAAGTCATCGTACCGGACAGCGGCTTGCGCAGGCCGAACAGCGTCTCGGCGAGCGCTGTCTTGCCGACGCCGACGAGGCCGGTAATGGCAACGACCTCGCCGTCGCCGAGAGTCAGCGAGAATGGCCGGGCACCAGGGGCGATGCGGAAGGCATCGACGGTCAGGATCGGCTCGGCAGAACTCCTGGCTTCGATGCGGTCAAGATGGATCTTGCGGCCGAGCATGGCGTTAACGGCGCCCTCATAGTCGAGAGGCTTGCTGTCGAAGACGCCTGAGATGACGCCATCGCGCATCGAGACGATGCGGTCGGCCAGCCGCCTGATATCCGACATGCGATGCGAGATGTAGAGGATGGCGACGCCCTGCTCGCGCAAGCGGTCGAGCAGCGCAAACAGCCGGTCGGCCTCGGCGCTGGACAGCGACGAGGTCGGCTCGTCGAGGATCAGCACTTTCGGCTGGTGCGCCATGGCGCGCGCGATGGCCACCATCTGGCGATCGGCCAGCGACAGGTCGCTGATGCGGGCCTTGAGGTCGATGGCGAGCCCCATGCGGTCGGCCACCGCTTTGGCTTCGCGGCGCACCCGGCCGGGGTTGAACAGCAGCGGCGCGCCCTTGCCGGTCAACCGGTCGAGCGTCAGATTGGTGGCGACATCGAGATCGGCGACGACGCCGTCATTGATGTTTTGGTGCACGGTAACGACACCGGCGCGGATCGCCTCTGCCGGCGTGTTCGGCGCGAAATCATGACCGGCCAGGTGCATGGTGCCGCCGGCATGGTCATAGACGCCGCTGATGATTTTCACGAGGGTGGACTTGCCGGCGCCGTTGGCGCCCATCAGCACGGTGATCTCACCGGCATGCAATTCGAGCGAGACGCCGCCAAGCACCTCGATATGGCCAAAGGATTTCCTCAGGCCGCCCACGCGGAACACGGCATCATTGCCCATTCGTTCCTCCCTGACGATGACGCTATGGGCTGCGTCATCAATTGTCAACTCGATTGACAATTGCCAGTCAGCTTCCTAGCTTGGCCTCACCGCCATCGCTCCACTATGATTGGAGCGAGCAAGCGGGAGGGTGAGGAATGACTGCGAAATTGCCGTTCGAAGCACTGTCGGTGGAGACGCTTGCAACGCGCCTTGGCACGAACGATGCGCTGTGCGCAAAAATCGGCCCCGATACCGGTGCCTGGAAGGTGCGCGAGGTCGGCGACGGCAATCTCAACCTCGTCTTCATCGTCAAGGGCGTGTCGGGTGCGGCCGTGGTCAAGCAGGCCCTGCCCTATGTTCGCCTCGTCGGCGACAGCTGGCCGCTGCCCTTGAAACGTTCCTTCTTCGAATATCACGCGCTGACGCGGCAAGAGGCGCGCGCGCCGGGTGCGGTGCCGGCGATCCTCCATTTCGACGAAGCCCAGGCGCTGATCATCATGGAATATCTGGCGCCGCCGCACATCATCCTGCGCCGTGCCCTGATCGACGGCCGCGAGTTGCCAAATATCGCCCGCGACATCGGCCTGTTCATGGCCCGCACTTTGTTCCGCGGCTCTGATCTCTCCATGCCGACCAAGGACCGCAAGGCCGACCTGGCGCTGTTTGCCGACAATGTCGAACTCTGCGGCATCACCGAAGACTTGGTGTTTTCCGATCCCTATTTCGACGCCAAGCTGAACCGGCACACCTCGCCGCAGCTCGACGGCCTGGTCGCCGAACTGCGCGCCGACCGCGACCTCAAGGTCGAGGCGCAGCGGCTGAAGCATATCTTCGCCGCCAATGCCGAGACGCTGCTGCATGGCGACCTGCATTCGGGCTCGATCATGGTCACCGACACCGAGACGCGGATGATCGATCCGGAATTCGCCTTCTACGGTCCGATGGCCTTCGACGTCGGCATGCTGCTCGCCAATTTCTGGATGTCCTACTTCTCGCAGCGCGGCCATGAACACAAGGGCAAGCGTGACGCCATGCGTGCCTATCTGCTCGGGGTGACCAACGACACCTGGGCGGTGTTCCGCGCCGAGTTCTCGGCTCTGTGGCGCACCGAGCGCACCGGCATGCTTTACCAGAAGAGCCTGTTCGAGGATCAGGGCGACATTCTCGCCTCGGAGCAGGCGCTCGACCATGTGCTGCACCAGATCTGGACCGACCTCTTGGGCTTTGCCGGCATCGAGGTGCACCGGCGCATCCTCGGCCTCGCCCACAATGCCGATTTCGAGACCATTGAAGACGAGGATCTGCGAGCCTCCTGCGAGGCCAAGGCGCTGAAATTCGGCCGTCACATCGCCGTCAACCGACGCCAGATTCACGGCATGGACGAGGTCAATAATCTGGCCGCTTTGATCGAACGGGAGAGCAGGATTTGAACGTCGGCGAGCGCCACTACCGCACCATCTGGCTGAGCGACGACCAGCGTTCGGTCGAGATCATCGATCAGCGCTGGCTGCCGCACGAGTTCCGGGTCGAGACGATCGGGAGCGTTGCCGGCATCGCCACCGCGATCCGTGACATGTGGGTTCGTGGCGCGCCGCTGATCGGCGTCACCGCGGCCTACGGCGTCGCCATCCAGATGGCGGACGATCCGTCTGACGAAGCGCTCGACGCGGTCTGGGAGACGCTGCACAAGACGCGGCCGACTGCGATCAATCTACGCTGGGCGCTGGACGAGATGCGGCGGTTCCTCAGGCCGATCGTATTGGGACAGCGCGCGGAGGCGGCCTATAAGCGCGCTGCCGAAATCGCCGACGAGGATGTCGATCTCAATCGCGCCATCGGCGAGAACGGGCTTGCCATCATCAAGGAGATCGCGGCACGCAAGAAGCCGGGCGAGCCGGTCAACATCCTCACCCACTGCAACGCCGGTTGGCTGGCGACGGTCGATTACGGCACCGCCACGTCGCCGATCTATCTCGCCGTCGAGGCCGGCATTCCGGTCCATGTCTATGTCGACGAGACGCGCCCGCGCAACCAGGGCGCCCAGCTGACCGCCTGGGAGATGGCCGGCCACGGCGTGCCGCACACGCTGATCGTCGACAATGCCGGCGGCCATCTGATGCAGCGTGGCGCGGTCGACATGGTGATCGTGGGCACCGACCGCACCACGGCCAATGGCGACGTCTGCAACAAGATCGGCACCTATCTCAAGGCGCTCGCCGCCTCCGATAATGAGGTGCCCTTCTACGTCGCTCTGCCCTCGCCGACCATCGACTGGACGGTGGGTGATGGCCTGACCGAAATCCCGATCGAGGAACGCTCCGGTGACGAGGTGTCGCTGGTCTGGGGCAAGACGGCGGACGGCAAGATTGCGCAGGTGCGGGTTTCGCCCGAAGCGACGCCGGCGGCAAATCCGGCATTTGACGTGACGCCGGCACGGCTGGTGACGGGGCTGATCACCGAGCGCGGTGTGGCCAAGGCTTCGCGCGAAGGGTTGAAGGCGATGTTCCCCGAACGCGGTTAATCTCCCCCTTGAGAGGGGAGATGTCGCCAAAGGCGACAGAGGGGGTCGGCGCGTCCTGACGCGACCTCCCAGCACGGACAGATGATGCTAGCGCTCCAGTCGAACCGACCCCCCTCTGGCCTGCCGGCCATCTCCCCCTCAAGGGGGGAGATTAGCGCCTCACCGGCTGGCTACCGGATTTCAGCCCTGCAACAAGAATTGCGGCCTCGATGGCCGCTGACGGTTGCGGTTCTGGCGAAATCCGGCCAGAAGCATCTGGCCGGCAACCGGCCGGCCCGCGACGTTGCGCTTGAAACCAGATACGGGAGACTATTGGGTGGCTCGCATAACACTGAGACAATTGCTCGATCACGCCGCCGAGTACGGCTACGGCGTACCCGCTTTCAACATGAACAATATGGAACAGGGCCTCGCCATCATGGAGGCGGCCGAGGAGACCAAGTCGCCGGTCATCCTGCAGGCAAGCCGCGGCGCCCGCGCCTACGCCAATGATGTGGTGCTGGCCAAGCTGATCGACGCGCTGGTCGAAATCCACCCCGACATCCCGGTGTGCATGCATCTCGACCATGGCAACAACGAAGCCACCTGCGTCACCGCCATCCAGTACGGCTTCACCTCGGTGATGATGGACGGCTCGCTGAAAGAGGACGGCAAGACGCCGGCCGACTATGCCTACAATTCCGGCATCACCCGGCGCGTCGTCGACATGGCGCATTGGGGCGGCGTGTCGGTGGAAGGCGAGATCGGTGTGCTCGGTTCGCTTGAGAGCGGCGGCGGCGAGCAGGAAGACGGCCACGGCGTCGAAGGCGCCATCAGCCACGACCAGCTCTTGACCGACCCAGTGCAGGCGGTCGAATTCGTCAAGGACACCCATGTCGATGCGCTGGCTGTCGCCATGGGCACCAGCCACGGCGCCTACAAATTCTCGCGCAAGCCGGACGGCGCGGTGCTGGCGATGAACGTCATCGAGGAAATCCACCGCCGCCTGCCCAACATGCATCTGGTCATGCACGGCTCGTCCTCGGTGCCCGAGGATTTGCAGGAGATCATCAATAAATATGGCGGCCAGATGAAGCCGACCTGGGGCGTGCCGGTGGAAGAGATCCAGCGCGGCATCAAGCACGGCGTGCGCAAGATCAACATCGACACCGACAACCGCATGGCGCTGACCGGCGCCATCCGCAAGGTGCTGACCGAAAACCCGAGCGAGTTCGATCCGCGCAAATATCTGACGCCCGCCATGGCCGCTATGCGCAAACTGTGCAAGGAGCGCTTCGAGCAGTTCGGCACCGCCGGCAATGCCCAGAAGATCAAGCCGCTGCCGGTAGCTGAGATGGCCAAGCGCTACAAGTCGGGCAGCCTTGATCCGAAGTTTGGGTGAAGTCCCCTGGCGCCTCTTCCTTCTCCCCTTGTGGGGAAGAAAGAAGAGCTATTGACATAAAAAAGGCCGGGCGCGAAAGCGGCCCGGCCAAAAGAAGGTCAAGAACCTTCAGAGGGGAACACCGCTCGGTGGAATGGGAGGAAACCGCCGAACGATAATTCCTATATGCGCGTATTCGCGGGAGATGGCGACGAACGGCTTTCTAAAACAACGCGAGATTCGGAAATTTCGTTCTCGTTTTGAAAGATTTCAGCCGGTGAGGCACCGGTTTCCAGGAGATCGGCGTAGTGCCGGCGCGCCACGTCGGGATGCGAGCGCAGGCGGCTCTTCAGCACATTGGTGCCGACATTGCGAAACAGCGGGTTGTCGGGATCGCTGGCCGGCCCGCGCGCCTCGGCCGCCAGATCCTCGGGCAGGTCGAGCAGCGGAATCGTGGCGTCGAGCCGGGCGCTGAAGAAGAACGGGACCGAGACGCGCTCGACGCCGGCCGGCGGTGTCACCACACGGTGGACTGTCGCCCGGAGATAGCCGTTCGACGCCAGTTCGAGCAGTTCGCCGATGTTGACCACCAGCGTGTCGGGCAGCGGATCGACGTCGACCCAGGCGCCGTCATATTCGACCTGCAGCCCCTTGTTCTCGTCCTGCAGCAGAAGCGTCAGGAAACCGCCATCCTTGTGCGCGCCGACGCCCTGGTCGTCGCCTGTGGCGTCGCGGCCGGGATAACGCACGATCTTCATGCGATGGTTGGGCTCGGCCCGGTAGATCGGATCGAAGGCGTCCTCGGCCTGGTCGAGCGACAAAGCGAATGCCCTAAGCAGCCGGATCGCCACCGCCGTCGCCTTGGCCTGCCATGCGAGTAGCGCCGGCTTCAGCTCCGGCAACGCCGCAGGCCACTGGTTCGGCCCCTGCAGCCGCGTCCAGGCGGGCACGCCGGGTTCCTGCGCGATGGCCGGGCGTTCTACGCCGATATCGAGCTGTTCGCGCCAATCGGCCTTGCCTTTGGTCAGTTCGCCGCCGGCGCGCGTGTAGCCGCGGAACTGCGAGGACTTCACCATTTCGATCGCCAGTTTGTCGGCTTCCGGCAAGGCAAAGAACCGGCGCGAGGCGTCGAGCACTTCTGCGGTATCCGCAGCCGATATGCCGTGGCCGGTCAAATAGAAGAAGCCGACATCGCGCGCGGCTGTGCGCAGGTCGAAGAGAAACGTTCGCCGTTCCGAAGCGCCCTGCTCGAGGCGGCCGAGATCAAGCACGGGTACGATCCTGGGCATGGTCAAGCTCCTTGTTTCGCTGTCACGGTGGCACGCAGGCCGGTCCGATCAAAGCAACGCGCAATCCAATCTCGGCGCCGATAGAGAAAGCCGGCGCTGCGTTTGGCAGCCTGCCGGCAAATAACGTTCGTGGCCGCTCATCCGCGCCGGTCCAGCCTGGCGACCAGCCGGTCGCCGACCCACTGGATGCCGCAAACGAGGATGATCAGCACAATGACCACGGCGACCATGACGCTGGTCTCAAAACGCTGGTAGCCGTAGCGGATGGCGAGGTCGCCAAGCCCGCCGGCACCGATGGCGCCGGCCATGGCCGAGGCGCCGATCAGCGTTACCAGCGTCACCGTGAAACCGGCGACGATGCCGGGCAATGCTTCGGGCACCAGCACCTCGCGGATGATCGTCCAGCGGTTGCCGCCCATGGCGCGCGCCGCCTCGATCAGGCCGCGATCGACCTCGCGCAGCGACACTTCGGCGATGCGGGCATAGTAGGGCGTCGCCGCAATCGACAACGGCACGATCGCCGCCCAGGTGCCGATCGAGGTGCCGACGATCAGCCGCGTCACCGGGATCAGCGCCACCAGAAGGATGATGAAAGGCACCGAGCGGAAGCCGTTGATGACGGCGCCGAGCGCGCGGTTCACCCACAGGCTTTCGGCAATGCCGCCGCGCTCGGTGGCAATCAATGCCAGGCCGAGCGGCAGCCCGAAGACGAGCGAGATGAGGCCCGATGCCGCCGTCATCAGGACCGTCTCCCAGATCGAACGCAGCAGAAGTTCAAACAGAACCGGCGACATGGCCAAGCACCTCCACCCGCGCGTCGCGGGCCTTCAGGAATGCGATTACTTTCGACAGATGTTTCGGATCATTGCCCGCGACCGCAAGGAACAGCGTGCCGACCGGCTGCTGCTGGACATGGTCGATGCCACCATGGACGAGGCGGAACCGCCCCGGCACCGCCACCGCAAGATCGGACAGCAGCGGACCGCGCGCGGCCTCACCTGCGACGTCGACCCTGAGGATGAGCTCGGCGCCGCCTCCGGGAGCAAGCCGGCCGGCAATCTCGGCCGGCAGTTGCGGGCGGATGCCGCCGAGCAGGCTCCTGGTGATTTCGGAACGCGGCTCGGCAAAGACCGACCACACCGGGCCTTGTTCGACGATGCGGCCGGCATCGATCACCGCGACGCGGTCGGCGATCGAGCGGATCACCTCCATCTCGTGGGTGATGAGCAGGATGGTGAGGCCGAGCTGCCGGTTGATGTCTTTCAGCAAGGCCAGGATGGAGCGCGTCGTCTCCGGATCGAGCGCTGAGGTCGCCTCGTCGGACAGCAGCAGCGCCGGCCGCGCGGCCAGCGCCCTGGCGATGCCGACGCGCTGCTTCTGGCCGCCCGACAGCGAGGACGGATAGGCCTTCGCCTTCTCCGACAGGCCGACGAGGTCGAGCAATTCGGCGGCGCGCGCCAGCCGTTCGGCCTTTGGGCGGCCCTCGATCTTCAGCGGCAGCGCGACATTGTCCTCCACGGTCTTGGCCGACAGCAGATTGAAGTGCTGGAAGATCATGCCGATGCGACGCCGCAGCGGCTGCAATTCACGCTCGCCGAGCCGGCCGATCTCGCGGCCCTCGATGAAGACATCGCCGGAGTCCGGCCGCTCCAGCCCGTTGAGGCAGCGGATCAGCGTCGACTTGCCGGCGCCGCTGCGGCCGATGATGCCGAGGATCTCGCCCTTGCGCACCGTCAGCGAGACGCCGTCGAGCGCAGGCGTCGCGCCGAAGCGGCGCTTGAGGTCGACGAGGCGTACGACATCTTCTTGCCCGGCCGATATATTGACCGGACCGGATGCCTCGGCCGTGACGTGCTGGTTCATCTCACTGTCCGTTTCAACGCTCGACAAATGCGACAGCGGCCCGCTCAACAGCGGG